>CAXTCH010000077.1:0-10978 GCA_964241945.1 uncultured Mucilaginibacter sp. | reverse complement strand
GCCTTATAATGAAAATGCCGTAGGCGAAGTATATAATTTCACCAAAGAAACCCCTTTTACGGCTCCTTATATTAATCCGAACGGCACTTATTCTTATGCCACCTCGTCCTTCAACCCCGATCACCTGCCTACGCTGAACGCAAGGCTGGCCACCGGCGGTTACCAACACTCCAGAAGAACTGACTTTAACGTGCTATTTGGCGCTACTGAAAAGCTGGACGATATTACCAATGGCCTGTCTGTAACCGGCCGGGTAGCCTATTCCAGTATAGAGCAGTTTACCAAGCAAATTTTTAATGGGGGTATTCCTGCTTATCACTATGATCCGAATGCTCTGGCTGGTCAGCAATATACTTTAAGGCCGGGTGCTACTTATGTGTACCAAACGTATGCCTTAACCGGAAATACCGACATCAATACCAATAATTATAATCTGCAGCTGTATGCCAATTACGACCGCACCTTTAGTAATACCCACCATTTTACCGGCCTGGTATTGTTTAATCAGCAGTCGCAAACTTATTTTGCCAATTCTCTTTTAGACCCGTCGTTAGTAGGGGTTCCTCAAAAGTTCAGAGGTTTATCAGGTAAAATAGGGTACGATTACAAGCAGAAATACCTGATGGAGTTTAATATGGCCTACAACGGTACCGATCGTTTTGCAGCCAACCATCGCTTTGGTACCTTTCCGGCCTTAAGCTTGGGCTATAACCTGGCTAAAGATACCTTCTTTTCCAACTTATTTCCTACGTTCAGTTTGTTTAAGGTGCGTGCCAGCTATGGTTTAGTGGGTTCTGACGTGGTTAATGGCAACCGTTATGTATATAACCAAGTGTATATTAACGGCAATGGCTACAACTTTGGACAAACGCCACAATCCTATGGCAGTATATATGAAGGTACGCTGGGCAACAGCAATGTAGTATGGGAGCGTGCAAAGAAAACTGATATTGGTTTAGATATCAACCTGCTGAAAGATAAAATCTCAGCCACTATTGATTATTTTCATGACATCCGGTATGACCAGTTAATTACGCCAGGAAATATTTCCGAAATTTTGGGTGTGGGGCCGCCCCCGGAAAACATCGGTCGAACGTTAAATCATGGCTTTGATGGGCAAATCAGTTATCATAATAATTTTGGTAAGCTTCAATTTAATACGGCCTTTGTATTTTCGTATGCCAAAAATAAAATATTGTACTTTGCTGAACCCTCACCGGCTTACGCCAATTTAAAAGTAACTGGAAAGCCGATCAATCAGCCCTTTGGCTACCATACTTTAGGCTTTTATACAGCAAATGATATAGCCGAAGTAAAAGATTATCTTACTAAACATAATGGTTCAAATGCAGGCGATCCTATAGCAATCCCCGCTTATAACAATCCTTTACAAGCGGGTGACCGTTTACAGGCTGGCGACCTGAAATATCAGGATGTGAATGGCGATGGTATTATTAATGAAAATGATAAAATGGCTATAGGTAATCCTAATTTACCTAATACTACACTGGGCTTAACCTTGCAAGCCATTTACAAAGGATTCAGTATCAGCTTATTATTCCAGGGCGCATTCAACTATAGCTTCGCTATTGTGGGTACAGGGATCGAACCTTTTCAAAGCCAGTTTCAACCCATACACTTAGACCGGTGGACTCCTGAGAATAGTGTAAATGCTGCGTTTCCCCGTCTAACTATGGATAAAAACTCAGTAGACAGTCCGACCTCGTATTTGTCCGACTTCTGGCTGATCAATGCGTATTATATCCGCTTAAAAACTGTAGATATTGGCTACCAGTTGCCTGCCAAATGGCTGCCGTTACATATCCACAATGCCCGCTTTTATTTAAGCGCTTACAATTTATTTACGTTTGACAATTACCACAAATATCAGCAAGACCCTGAAATATCAACCAACACCGCCGGCGATGCTTACATCAACCAGCGGGTTATTAACCTGGGTGTACAAATTGGCTTTTAATACCTAATACCTTTTTATCAGGGCTAACGCTTATCTTGCGTTAGCCTTTACTTTTATAGGGCTACGTTCAAACTTCATGTTTCCTACGCTGAATTACCTGTTTGAATATCTTTTCGGCATCAGTTTACCGCTGCCTGTTCAAACCTTTGGCTTTTTTGTGGCGCTGGCCTTCTGGGCAGCCTACCAGGTATTTACCGCTGAGTTTAAGCGGTATGAGGCGGCAGGCAAGATACATGCTTTCAAAAAACAGGTGATGGTTGGCCGGTCGGCTTCCGCAGCCGATATGGCCGTAAACTTTTTGCTCGGCTTTGTTTTGGGGTACAAAATTGGCGGTATCCTGTGGCTGTATCATCATTTTTTGCTTAATCCGCGCGGGTATGTGCTGTCATTACAAGGCAGCTGGCTTACCGGGTTCATTGCCGGAGCTGTATTTGCCTGGTGGGTTTACAGGGATCAGCAACAGAAGAAACTTGCTCGGCCGGGAATAATTGAAAAGACAGTGCACCCTTATCAGCTCATGGGGCGCATTGTACTGGCCGTAGGCGTATGGGGCGTTATCGGCTCCAAATTATTTGATGTATTTGAGCACTGGCAGCAGTTTGTTTATAACCCTGTCGGCACCGTATTTAACAGTACCGGCTTTACTTATTATGGCGGGCTCATTTTCGGTGCGCTCAGTTACTTATACATCGGGCATAAACATGGCATGAAGCTGGTACATCTGGCCGATATCGGTTCGCCGGGCATGATGCTGGCTTACAGCGTGGGCCGTATCGGCTGCGTACTGTCCGGCGATGGCGACTGGGGAATCGTCAACCTGAATGCCCGGCCTGCCGGGTTATACTGGCTGCCGGACTGGGCATGGTCGTACCGGTTTCCGCATAATGTAATCAATGCCGGTATTACCATGCCGGGGTGCAACGGCACTTATTGTAACCAGCTGGTACAGGGTGTTTATCCAACCTCATTGTATGAGGTAATCTTATGCCTTGGTTTCTTTGGGTTGATGTGGCTTTTCAGGCGGCAAATCATCATTCCGGGATTGATGTTTTTTGTTTACCTGATACTTAACGGCGGCGAACGGCTGCTGATTGAAAATATCCGGGTCAATTACAAATACCACCTTTGGGGTTTATATCTTACCCAGGCCCAATGTATAGGAAGCCTGATGGTAGCAGGCGGATTATTGGGTATAAGCTGGTTACTTTTTACCGGTAAAAGGTTTTTGAACAAGGCCTCCATACTGTAACTTTGATAAGTTTCAAATAATTAATAAGCGGGTGAAAACGATTGTATCTCTTTTATTATCTGTGAGCGTTTGCTGTATATCGGTCTCGCCGCTTAGGGCACAACCGGCAATGCAGAAAAAACCGGTGAACTTAACCGACATCAAATTTACCGTGGAACGAGCGCCCGAATGGTCGGATTTGCTGAAGCGGAATGAGGGCTGGTTTGGAGCCGATGGTATTTATACCATCTCCTTAAATGGTGTAGAGCACCGTACGGCCGGTTCGCAGCAAAAAGTGCTGTTCATTTTCAGCGATAGCATGATTGGCCGGGTAACGGATAGTACTATGCTGCCCGGCTACAAAATGATTCATAATTCGGTAGCTTACTTAGCCGGTAACCGGCCATTGGGCAGCCAGATGCAGTTTTATTGGGACAAGGATCAAAAGCACGAGCCGGAATCTGTTTTTATACCGCACACACTTAAAACAGCGGCCGGCGATTATTACTGGCTGGGCGATGGCTTTGTAAACCAGGAACTGGGTAATGCTATTTATTTGTTCGGTTACCGGGTGCATAACATGAGCTCGGATGCATTTGGTTTTAAGGAGGTAGGAAACACAATTATTAAAATACCTGCTGACAGCAAACCGCCGTATGCCGGTCAGAAGCAGATGGACACCCCATTTTATTTAGATAACGGCCGGGAGATAGGCTCTTTTGGTGCAGGTATTTATGTAAATACCGCTAAGGCCGGAGCGCCTGCCCCCGATGGTTACGTTTACATTTATGGGGTAGATGGCATGGCAAAACGGTTGCTGGTAGCCCGGGTAAAACCGGCAGACTTCGAAAAATTCGGCCAATGGACTTTTTGGGACGGCGAGGCATGGGCAACCGACATGCACAGGGCTAAACCGTTAACTGATGCGGTATCTAACGAGCTCAGCGTTACCCCGCTTCCCGACGGGCGTTATGCACTGATATTTCAGGTAGGGGGAATGACGCCAACAGTAGGTATGCGTATCGGTGCGAGTCCGGCAGGGCCATTCGGTCCGATTATTAAAGTGTGGGACTGCAGCCAGGACCTGGAAGAAAAGACCTTTGTGGTATACAACGCCAAAGCACATCCCAGTCTTTCGGCGCCCGGCGAACTGTTAATCAGTTACAATATCAATTCTACGGAGTTTATTAAAGATCTGAATAAGCATCCGCATTTGTATCGCCCCCGCTTTATCAAAATAAAATTTCAATAAATTTTTCATGTGGTTTGTATAAATCACATTTAATGCGCACTTTAGTAAAACGATTTAGCATTTAGTACAATTTGGGTTTAATTGGTTAGCGTGAGGCCCCTTAATTGGGGCTTTATGCTTTCATTCCCTTTTGGTATTACTGGCTGATGGCACCTTGTGGCGGCTGTAATTCATCTGCCACACCTACAAACCGATGAAACTTAAAAATTTTATATCTACCTCATTGCTGTTACTAACCAGCAGGTTGCTGCTTGCGCAAGAGGCCGACCTGGTACACTATGTAAACACACGCCAGGGCACCAATACCAAGTACGAGTTTTCTTACGGCAATACCTACCCGGCAACGGCGCTTCCCTTTGGCATGAACACCTGGACTGCCCAAACCGGCAAAAACGGCGACGGGTGGAAGTATCAATATTTTGTGCATACCATACGCGGTTTCCAGCAGTCGCACCAGTGCAGCTCATGGGTAAATGATTATGCTGTATTTTCACTAATGCCTGAGACCGGCGCACTGAATGTAAATGAAGATGCGAGGGCAGCCAGCTTTAGCCATGATAACGAAGTGGCACAGCCGAGTTATTACAAGGTAAAACTGGATAATAATGTCACTACCGAAATGGCGCCTACCGAGCGCGGGGCGCATCTGCGCTTCACGTTCCCGAAAGCGAAGGGCAGTTATATCGTACTTGATGGCTACACCAAAATGAGTATGGTGAAAATCATCGCGGCCGAACGTAAGATTATAGGGTATTTAAACAACTGCCGCTGGGCGCCGCAAAATTTCAAAAATTATTTTGTTATCGTATTTGACCACCCTTTTACCGACTACGGTACCTGGGAAAATAAGCACGACAAGTTATCGGCCCAAAAATTAAGTGATGAAGGCGAGGGCGTGGGCGCCTACCTGAAATTTAAAGACGGCGCGGTGGTGCAGGCCAAAGTGGCATCTTCTTATATCAGCCCCGAGCAGGCGGAGCTTACGCTGCAAAACGAACTGGGCAAAAGCCGTAATTTTGACGACACCCATAAAGCTGCCGACCAGGTTTGGAACCGTTTGCTGGGCCGTATGCGGGTGGAGGGCGGTACGGAAGATGAAAAAGCAACTTTTTATTCTTGCCTGTATCATGCCAACTTGTTTTCGCACCAATTTTTTGAATATGGCAAAGACGGCAAACCGTACTATTATAGTCCCTACGATGGTAAAGTACATGATGGGTATATGTATACCGACAATGGTTTCTGGGATACCTTCCGGGCGCAGTTTCCGTTAAATACCCTGCTGCATCCTACGATGCAGGGCCGGTATGTGGAGGCGTTACTTGATGCACAGCAGCAATGCGGCTGGTTGCCTTCATGGTCGTTTCCGTCCGAAACCGGCGGGATGTTGGGCAATCATTCCATTTCGCTGCTTACAGATGCCTGGGTAAAAGGCATCCGCACCTTTGATCCTAAGCGGGCCCTGGAAGCGTACTATCATGAGGCTACCAATAAAGGGCCTTGGGGCAGCGCTAACGGCAGGCCCGGTTGGAAGGAATATTTTGCCAGCGGCTACGTACCTTACACCCCCCAAACCCAGGGTGCCACCGCCTGGACACTTGAATTTGCTTACGATGATTTTTGCGGTTACCAGCTGGCCAAGCTGACGCATCAGCCTTATTATGAAAATGTATTTGGCAGGCAGATGTTTAATTACAAGAATTTGTTCGACCCGAAAACCCGTTTTATGCGGGCCAAAGATGCCCAGGGCAACTGGATTGAACCGTTTGACCCCCTGGATTGGGGCGGCCCCTATACCGAAGGCAATGCCTGGCACTGGACCTGGTCGGTATTTCATGATACGCAGGGGCTGATTAACCTGATGGGCGGCGAACAAAATTTTGCGGCTAAAATTGATTCGGTGTTCAGTACGCCGGGTACCATTAAGGTAGGCGGCTACGGTCAGGTAATTCATGAAATGACGGAAATGGCAGCTTTCCATATGGGGCAATATGCACAGGGCAATGAACCCATACACCACATGTTGTACCTGTACAATTATGCCGGGCAACCCTGGAAAGCCCAGCAGCACCTGCGCGAGGTAATGGATAAAATGTATAACGCCTCCGAAAACGGTTACCCCGGCGATGAAGACGAAGGGCAAATGTCATCGTGGTATGTGCTGAGTGCAGCAGGTATTTACAGCGTTTGCCCGGGTACCGATCAATATGTTATTGGCAGTCCGCAATTTGGCAAGATGACCATCACCCTTGAAAATGGCAAAAAGTTTACCATCGAGGCGGAGCATAACAGCAAGGAAAATGTGTACATTCAGTCGGCTACCCTAAACGGTAAGCCTTATACCCACAACTGGATCAGTTATACAGATATTATGAACGGGGGGGTACTGCATTTTGTAATGGGAAACCAGCCCGCGTTGAGCAGGGGTTTGCTGCCTGAGGACAAGCCATTTTCGATATCTCAGGTCTTGCGGTAACTTATCCAGCCTGGCAGTGTCAAAAAGTGAATTTTTGCAGGTTTACAAATTTTGTTAATTTCAGCAACCCTTTTATAAATCTGTTTAAATTGTTCTGATGGAGGCTAAACCCCGGTTTGTAGACCGGCGCTATACGCTGGTATTTATTTTTGTCGTATCGCTGTTCATGCTGTGGGGGCTGGCCCACACCATGGGCGACGGCCTGAATAAACAATTTCAAAACGTGCTGCACATATCCAAGGCATCTTCGGCTTTGGTGCAGTTTTCTATGTTTGGGGCTTATGCCGTTATGGGTATTCCGGCAGGTTTATTTATGCGGAGGTTCGGGTATAAAAAAGGGGTGCTTCTGGGGTTAAGTTTGTATGCCATAGGCGCATTTTTGTTTATACCGGCATCTAACCAGGCCTCGTTTGGATTTTTCAGGTTTGCACTTTTTGTTTTGGCCTGTGGTTTAGCTACGCTCGAGGCAGTGGCACATCCTTTCATTGCCATGCTGGGTGATGAACGTACCAGCGACCAGCGCATGAACCTGGCCCAGGCGTTTAACAGTGCCGGCGGAATTATTGGTCCGCTTATTATCAGTCACTTTGTATTGAGCGGTACCCAAACTTATGCGCAAGACCTCACCTCGGTAAAGCACGTATATTCCATTATCGGCGTTATCATTGCTGCCATCGCTATTGCTTTCTCGTTTTTAAAGGTCGATCTGTTCAGGCATTCTTCTGTAATTGCAACAGATACTTATGAAGTGGCCGCCGAAGGCCGGCCGTTTAATAAACAACTCTTTAAGCATAAGCACTTTGTATTTGCGGTAATCGCCCAACTTTTTAACGTGGCAGCGCAGGGCGGTACCTGGGCTTACTTTATTAATTACGGGCACGAGATAATGCATTTAACTGATGCTACAGCTGCGAATTATTTTTCATTAAGCATTTTTATGATGATGATCGGGCGTTTTATGGGGACATTTTTGATGCGCTACATTAAACCGCAGTATTTGCTGGCGGCGTTTGCTGTTGCCAATATGGTAATGTGCCTGGTCGTAGCCCAGGCAGACGGATGGCCATCCTTTATTGCACTCATGATGATCAATTTCTTTTTCAGCATTATGTTCCCCACTATTTTCAGTTTAGGGCTGAAGGATTTGGGTGGGCAAACACAGCAGGCCTCCTCATTCATTGTAATGGGCGTGGTAGGCGGGGCCCTATTCCCGCCTGTTATGGGGTTGATTGCCAACCATAACGTAGCGCAGGCTTATTATTTACCTATCGTTTGTTATGCAGTTATCGCTATGTTTGCGTTAAGCTACAGCATGCTGAAGTCGAAAAAGCAAATTGCTAAATCGAGTTTCGTAAATTAAATTGTACCTTACTTTAAATTAACATACCCCATCCCTGTGAACAAAAAGCTATCTATCGTTGATATTGCTAATCAGCTGAATTTGTCGAAAACCACAGTTTCATTTATTCTGAATGGCAGGGCACAGGAAAAGCGAATCAGCGATGAGGTAGCGGAGCGGGTATTAAAGCTGGTAAAAGAAGTAGGCTATAAGCCTAACTCATTGGCCAAGAGTTTACGTACCGGTAAATCAAACACTATTGGCCTGATGGTAGAAGATATTTCCAATCCATTTTTCGCCAATATTGCACGGCTAATAGAAGATAAAGCCTATGAAAACGGCTTTAAACTGACCTATTGCAGTACCGATAACAAAACGGACAAGACCCGCGAAATGATCCAGATGTTCAGGGACCGGCATGTGGACGGATACATTATTGCCCCGCCCGAGGGCATTGAAGAGGATATTTCAGAACTGATTAGTGAAGGGTTACCGGTGGTATTATTCGACCGCTATTTAACCAATGTAGCCACCGACTATGTAGTGGTTGATAATTTTTTCAGCACCTATAACGCTACCAAGCACCTTATTACGCAGGGCGAGTGCAAAAATATCGGTTTCATCAGCTTTACCTCATCGCAAACCCAGCTGCAGCAACGCATGCAAGGGTATAAAATGGCTATAAACGAGCATAACCTGAAAAGCTATATCAAAGAAATTGTTTATCAGCCCGACAATTCATTGATTATTAAACCGATACTGAATTTTTTAAAAAAGCACCCGTTTTTAGACGCGGTACTGTTTGGCACCAACCACCTGGGCGCTTGCGGCCTGAGGGTCATTCGCGATTTAGGCTTATCCATTCCGGAGGATATAGCAGTAATTTCTTTTGACGATTATGAGGTTTTTCAACTGCATTATCCGCCGGTTACCGCTATCGCTCAGCCCATTGACAAAATTGCCAATGAAATTATTTCTATCATGGTACAAAAGCTGATGCATCCGGCCCCAAGCGATAAGCCTCATACGGTAATGTTACCTACCGAACTGGTACTGAGAGACTCGTCGGTGAAAAAGCTTACCGATATCAAATCCTGATCGCCTGTTGTTTTTGCTGCCCAAGGTTAACACCCCTTTAACTGTTGAGTAAAAAAGTACAGGGGAAAAGGCAGGTTTAAATGATATCAGCCCTCATTACTTAAGTTTGTACGTATGGATGTGCTACTCACAGAACAGGTAATCCCTAAATATTCTTTCGAACCGGAGGAGGCTATCGGCAACCCCTTGTTTCGTATTAACAGGAACGATTGCGTGGTAAATTACAGTAAAGCCGATTTTTTGATTCCACATCGCAAGGATTACTATTTTATGGCTTTCGTGAAACGGGGAAACAGCCGGCACTGGATTGACATGACCCCTTACACCATTCAGCCGGATGCATTTTACTTCACCGTTCCGCACCAAGTGCAGCTTAAAGAAGTAACCGAGCCTTTTTCGGGCATGAGCTTAAGCTTTACCGAAGATTTTTTGGCGATGGACGAGGGCGGCGCACTTCGGAACCTGCCCATCATTCAAAATCCGCATGATGGTCATGAACTCCTGCTGAACCCCGCTGATTTGGTGTTTGTTGATGACTTATTAGAGAAAATACACGCCGAATACCACAGCCATTATGACTGGCAGCAAAGCATGCTGCTGGCTTACATGAAAATATTAATGATTTACCTGAGCCGCTTATACACCGAGCAGTTGAGCAATGCCAAGACTTCGCCGGACAGGCTGTTGCTGAAAAAATACCTTTCGAAAATTGACGAGCACTATGCCGGTTTGCACGAGGTAGCCGATTATGCTGATATGCTGAATATTTCGGCCGGTCACTTAAGTGAGCTGGTAAAAGAACAAAGCGGTAAACCTGCCATTGTGCACATTCACGAGCGTTTGGTAATGGAGGCCAAGCGTTTGCTGTTTCACAGCGATTATGCGGTAAAAGAAATTTCTTTTTTGCTGGGTTTTGAGGATGCTTCTTACTTTAACCGGTTCTTTAAACGGCTGGTGCATACCACACCGGTAATGTATCGTGATGATATCCGTAAAATGTACCATTGAAACCTTTTTATGTGCTGTAAAGTTGGTAAGGGGCAATCCTACCTTTGTTTTATAAAAGTTACACACATATATGAAAACAGTATTAATAACAGGCGCTAATAAAAGCATAGGTTTTGAAACCGCCAGGCAGTTAGCGCAGCAAGGCTATTTTGTTTACCTTGGCAGCCGCGATATTGAAAAAGGTGAGCAAGCCGCAGCCCGGTTAAAAAGTGAAGGCTTAAGCCAGATAGAGCCCATAGAAATTGACGTAAGCAGTACAACTTCGATAGCCGCTGCAAAAGAGAAATTGAGCCAAAAGCTCAGCTCGCTGGATGTATTGATTAATAATGCCGGTATTAGCGGCGGCATTCCGCAAAATGTAATGACCACTGATATTAATACCTACCGTGAGGTTTTTGATACCAACTTTTTCGGGGCGATAGAAGTAACACAGGCGTTTATGGAGCTGCTGCAAAAATCGGATGCGCCTCGCATTGTAAATGTTACTTCGGGCCTGGGCTCGCTTACTTTGCACAGTGACCCTACCTGGAAGTATTACCAAGTGAAAAGCGCTGCCTACGGGCCGTCAAAAACTGCTTTAAATGCTTATACAGTAGTGC
>CAXTCH010000076.1:0-10988 GCA_964241945.1 uncultured Mucilaginibacter sp. | reverse complement strand
GCGGGTACATATCGTCACTCACCGCTAAGTAGCCTAACTGCACCAACTCGCGCAGGTAACGTTGCCAGTCAGACTTGCTGATATCGGCGCCGATACCATAAGTCTTTAGCTGCTTATGTTCTTCGCGCATCTTTTCGCTTTTGGAACCGCGCAAAAAATCAATCACATAACCGCTGCCAAAGCGTTCCTGCAAACGGGCCACGGCCGAAAGCGCTTTCTGAGCAATTACGGTACCATCAAACTTTTTAAACTCGGTGAGGCATACATCGCAGGAGCCGCAATGATCAGGGAAATCTTCGTTGAAATAATTCATCAAATACTGGCGGCG
The DNA here is from genome assembly GCA_964241945.1 of uncultured Mucilaginibacter sp. GTDB lineage: Bacteria > Bacteroidota > Bacteroidia > Sphingobacteriales > Sphingobacteriaceae > Mucilaginibacter. The sequence goes on along the minus strand of CAXTCH010000076.1, from coordinate 10,660 downwards.
GCAGGTTTGCAGCTGGCAGTAAGTTACCATATCGTTCAGCTTTTTCAGCATAATGCGGCTCTGCTCCTCATTGCCCTCCACTTTTGCAAACTTCTGCAGTTTAAGCGCATCGCCCGGCGAAAAAAACAACTGGGCTACCGAAGGCAAGCCATCCCGCCCGGCACGGCCGGTTTCCTGGTAATAGCCCTCAATGTTTTTGGGCAAATCCATGTGCACCACATACCGCACGTTGGATTTATTGATACCCATACCGAAGGCAATGGTAGCGACTATAATTTTGACATCATCGCGTAAAAACGCTTCCTGGTTGCGGGCCTTGGTGTCATGGTCGAGCCCGGCATGGTAAGCTTCAGCTTTGAAACCTTCCTGCTTTAGCTGCGCAGCCAAATCCTCGGTAGAGGCGCGGGAAAGGCAATAAATAATACCTGAGTCCTCTTTATACGCTTCCAGAAAGTTGAGCAGCTTTTGGTAAGTATCTTTTTTCGGGGTCACCCGATAAGTGATATTTTCACGGTTAAAAGAGGAAACAAACTGCGCGGGTTTATGCAGGGCCAGCTTTTCGATAATATCCTGCTGCGTTAGCTTATCGGCAGTAGCCGTCAGGGCGATGACCGGCGTTTTCGGAAATTCGGTCTTCAGGTTGGCCAGCATTAAATACTCCGGCCTGAAATCGTGCCCCCAGTGTGAAATACAATGTGCTTCATCAATGGCAATCAGGCTGATGGGTAAGCTTTTAAAAAAACTGATCAACGCGCTGCCGTTGCTGAACAACCGCTCGGGCGCCAGGTACAGCAGTTTGATTTGATTCTTTTGCAGCCGCTCAAAAATGTCCTGCTGGTCGGCCTGAGTTTGCGATGAATTGATGTAGGCAGCCGGGATGCCGTTTACGTTCAGCGCATCCACCTGGTCCTTCATCAGTGCAATAAGCGGCGAAATTACGAGGGTGAGCCCGTGAAATAACACAGCCGGTAACTGGTAGCACAGCGATTTGCCGCCGCCGGTGGGCATCAGCGCCAGGGTATCGCCGCCCTCAAGTACGTGATAGATAATAGCTTCCTGCTGGTGCCGGAAGCTGCTGTAGCCAAAATATTTTTGTAGCGCCTGTAAGGGAGTCATGTTCAAAATCAACCTTAAATCTACGCAAAATTGCGGAGGCGGACAAGGTGCCTGAACCGGAATTTGTGGAAATTATCGCACTAAAACCTGCGAGCAAAAGGCCTGGCTTTAAAACTTAATAAACAAATGGCCCCTTTTTATAATCGCTGATTATTATTTGAGATTTAAAGCTTCCTCGCGCAAAATGAACTGTAGCCGGATAGCTGCTGTCGCCATTTGTTTTTTTGAAAGTGAGGTCGAAGCTGCCGCTTGCTACCTTGTTAGTTAAATCAATATGACTGAAAGTTAGGCGGTTGCTAACAGTGCTGTCTAAAATATAATGGCTCAGCCAAACGTCTTGCCCTATGGTATTTCCATAGGAGAATGAGGTGTATTCAGGTACGTAATTACCCTGGCTGTTGCGGTGTACGGGCATGAAAAGGCGCTCCTCATTTTTACTATTATAACCTGAAAGATCTAACGTATCGTAATGGACATCAGATACATCAAATGAAACAAAAGGGCCAGCTGACCACGTCGAAGAGTTTTTTTCAGCAGTCATAAAGTAAGGTGTAGTTTTATCTTTTCTGCAAGCAATAACGCATACAGTGATGATAAATATGGGAAGTAGAAATGCTCTTTTCATATAGGTTGTTTACGGCTTTTATAAGATTACGCAAGCGAATAGCAAAACGCTACAAAGAAATGAGCACTGTGCAGCAATATCTATTTATTGATATTTCAATGGAATGCGGGTTATACTTTTAAATATGGTTATATAAGAAATCATCAAAAGTGCAGTTCTTGCAACCTAAATAAATTAATCACTACATTAGCCTATATTATATGCTAAAAAAACTTTACTTCACATTATTAGCGGTAGCCTGCTCCCTGGCTGGCTTCACCCAGAAAATACCTTCTCCCGCCGAATTTTTAGGTTACCCGCCGGGCAGCCGCTTTACGCCGCATTACCAGATTATTAATTATTTCAATGCGGTAGCGGCGGCTTCAAAAAACGTAAAGCTGATGCCTTACGGCACCACTAATGAGAACCGCCCGCTGCTGGTCGCATTTGTGGCATCGGATGAAAACATTACCCGGCTGGAGGAAATCCGTCAGCATAATTTAGCATTGAGCGGTACCAATAAAACTACTACTGCCCTAACCAATGCGCCGGTGGTGGTATGGCTCAGCTACAACGTGCACGGTAATGAGCCCAGCTCGAGCGAGGCCGCCATGCAAACTTTATATGAGCTGGTGAACCCGGGTAATACACAAACTAAGCAATGGCTGCGCAATACCGTAGTGGTAATTGACCCCTGCTTAAACCCTGATGGTCGTGACCGGTATGTGAACTTTTATAATCAAGCCAGAGGCGTAGTTCCGGATGCCAATCCGGCCGCGCGCGAGCATAACGAACCCTGGCCGGGCGGGCGGGTTAACCATTATATGTTTGATTTGAATCGTGACTGGGCCTGGCAAACGCAGAAAGAAGTGCAGGCACGGGTAGGGCTGTACAACCAATGGCTGCCCCAAGTACATGTGGATTTTCATGAGCAGGGTTATAACAGCCCATACTATTTTGCGCCGGCTGCCGAGCCTATGCACAAAGATATTACCCAATGGCAACGCAGCTTCCAGGTAACTATCGGTAAAAACAACGCCAAATACTTTGATAAAAACGGCTGGCTGTATTTTACAAAAGAGGAATTTGATTTATTGTACCCTTCTTATGGCGATACCTATCCCCTGTATAATGGCGCCATTGGCATGACGTATGAACAGGGTGGCATCGGCGCCGGTTTAGCTGTGGTAACCCGCGGCGGCGATACCTTAACACTGGCCGACCGGATTGCACATCACCTGTCTAACGGGTTGAGTACGGTAGAAACAGCATCAGGTAATGCTGATAAGCTGCTGGCTGAATATAAAAAGTATTTTGACGATAACCGTAACCATCCGCCGGGGCAATTCAAAGCTTACGTAGTTAAGGCAGATAACCCAGACAAGCTGTATGCGCTTACGCAACTACTGGATAAAAATAAAATACTGTACAGTACTGGTGTTAACCGCGGCGCATCGGGTTACAACTATTTTACCGGTAAGCACGAGGATCGGTTTACGATTAACCCCACCGATGTGGTAATTAATGCGGCGCAGCCCAAAGCGGTATTGTTAAATGTACTGATGGAGCCCAAAACCTTAATGACGGATTCCAACACCTATGATATTACCGCCTGGGCATTACCTTATGCGTTCGGATTGCCTGCCTACGGTTTAAATCAGGCGGTTGCTGCAGCTCAGCCTGCGGTTAAAATTTTGCCGCCGGCTGTAGTGCCAGGCCACGCCTATGCTTATGTGTCTAACTGGCAATCGCTGCAGGATGCTAAGTTTTTGGCAGCCCTGCTGCAAAAGCACATTAAAGTGCGGTATGCCGAAAGCAGGTTTAATGCTGCCGGGAAGCAGTTCAATCCCGGATCGCTGATTATTACCCGTGCCGGGAATGACGAGGCTGATTTTGATAAAATACTCAATGAAACTGCTGCCGCTTATAGCCGTCAGCTTACGCCGTTGAGTACCGGCTTTGTAGAAAAAGGAGCCGATTTAGGTTCGCGTTTTGTACATTACCTTAGCGCACCGCGTGTAGCACTGGTTACCGGCGAGGGAACCAATTCTGAAGCGGCGGGTGAAGTGTGGCACTTTTTTGAACAGCAGCTGGGCTACCCGCTTACGCAAATCCGCTACCAGGACATCGGCCGGACCAAACTGGGTAATTTTGATGTAATTATTATGCCCGATGGCTATTATAATGATATACCGGCAGATAAACTGCAGGATTGGGTGCGCGATGGCGGTAAGCTAATTGCCATAGGCAACGCAGTAAGTAACCTGGTAAACCATCGCGGCTTTAATATTAAAACCAAGGAGGGCGCCAAGGATGCCAAAAAACCGGCAGAAACCGCCATCTACGGCGAGCGCGAACACCAGGAAATTAAATCTAACGTGGCGGGCGCTATTTATAAACTGAAACTGGACAATACCCATCCCTTAGGATATGGTTACCCTGATTATTATTATACCTTAAAATTGAGTGATGATATTTATGATCACCTGGGCGATAATGGCTGGGATGTAGGCACCATCGGTAAAAATGCGCTGGTATCAGGTTTTGTAGGGCAAAAGGCAAAAGCTAAACTAACAGACGGCACATTGCTGGGTGTGCAGGGTGCCGGCCGGGGCTCAGTAGTTTATCTGGCCGATGACCCGCTGTTCCGCAGTTTTTGGGAAGAAGGCAAGTTGCTCTTTAGCAATGCCCTGTTTATGGTAGGTAACTAATTACAAAAGGCCATCCGCAACGGATGGCCTTTTGTGCTATATATCGATACCTTATTATATAAGGCAGTAATTTTTAGTTGCCACCTTTCACCCGGCTTGGCTCATCGCCTGATGTAGCATGCTTACTTCCCTGTATTTTGGTATTGCCGAAATTGTAGGTAAAGGTTAAGCGTGCCACCCGGCTTTCATTCTTCTGCCGGATAGCAATAAGGGCGTTGCCGGCAGTACTGTTCAAATCATTACGTCGGATATTGAAAATATCGTTAACTGAAAATTTAATGTTTGCTTTTTTATCTAAAAAGCTGTGGCTTACACCCAAATCAACCCCATAGCGTGGTTTTATTTGAAAGAAGCCATATACCAATGAGGACTGGTAATCACCCATCACTTCAGCTTTATAAGTTTTACCTAATATAAAGGTCTGCGTGGTTTGAAGGTTGTAAGCGATTTTACCCTTGTTCAATGAGCCGTTGGCTGAGCTATCAGTCTTAAAACCTAAATAAAAGGCAGTAGCATTTACATTACCTGTCCACCATTTGTTGATGGTAAAAGGTGTGTTAAGGTTTAAATTGTAAGCGTTCTGTACGTTTAAATTGGTTTTGGTAATAATGGTTGCTTTGGTTTTTGGGTCGCTGTATAACAGTTCAGTAAGCACATCAGTGGTGCGGCTATAGCCCAAGGTTACATTTATGGTTTTATTGTAAGTATAGTTCAGTTCAAACGAGTTGGTGTATTGCGGTTTTAAAAAAGGATTGCCTTGCTGATAGCTGTATTGATCGAGGTATTCCACAAATGGATTCAAATCTTCGTAATCAGGACGATCGATACGGCGGCTATAGGTAAGGCCCAAAGTGTGTTTATCCGAAAAATCGTGATTGATGAATAGACTGGGAAAGAAATCAAGGTAATGCCTTTTTACATCATAGTTTTGGGTAATCAGGTTGCCGTCCGAGTGGGTGTACTCACTGCGCAATCCGGCCTGTACTGAAGTCTTCTTAAAAGTTTTGCTCAGGTTGACGTAAGCAGCCCCTATGCTTTCACTGTATAAAAAGTGATTGCTTCGGGTGGTATCATTTTTATAGGCTTGGTTATCTCCCGAAATTTCTGCCTGTAAATCGTTATCGGTTTTTACACTGCTGAACTTTACCCCGGTTTCCAGTTTCAGCGTTTTGTTAATAGGATAAGTATAATCGGCCTTACCGGTGTATATAGTGATTACCGAAGGTGTAATATTTCTTACATAGGATGGAGCCGCAGGCACTGAACCATCAAAGGTTTGAGTGATGCCCCCATACTGAGAGTTATTATTGTTGTTATATTTTAAATAATCCAAATCAACGGCCAACTGCTGCCCGGAGGTGTCAATCTTGTAGCGGTCGTTCAGGTTTACCGAGAAGTTGCCATACTTCTGGCGGGAGTTGGTAAGCGTAGTCAGCAAAGAAGTAGGTGAGCCTAATTGCGGTCCAATGTAATTTGCAGTGTTACCGTTATCATTCTCGGTATTGCGATAACCGCTGATCACAAACCCCGCCGTGTTGTTGGCAGAGATATCATAGTCGGCGCCTACCCGGTAATTATTAAAATGCCGGCTGTTTACCATCTTGGTTTGCTGCGTAAAATAGGTGGTTTCGCCGGTGTTGTCTACCACGCTGCGGTTAAGACCTATAAGATTATCACGCTTGTTATCGCCGCGGCTAAGGCTGGCGAATACATTAAGCGCCCCCTGTTTATGGTTTAAATTAATGCTGGTATTGTCCTTGCCGTAGTTTCCGTAGCCTATACCGGCAATAATACTGCCGTTGGTGCCTACCTGCTTGTTTTTCTTTAGCTTAATATTAATGATTCCGGAGTTTCCTGCGGCGTCATATTTGGCTGAAGGATTCGAGATAATTTCGATGCTTTGAATGGTGCTGCCGTCGGTTGAGCGCAGTAAACTGGCCAGTTCGGCAGAGGAAAGATAGGTTAATTTATCATTGATCATCACGGTAACGCCTTGCTTGCCTTTCAGGCTGATGTTGTCATCTTTATCAACGGTTACCCCGGGCGCACGCTGCAAAATTTCCATGGCCGAGTTACCTGCAGACAGCACGCTGTTTTCCACGTTCATTACCGTTTTGTCGGGCTGATGCTCAATCAGTGGTTTTACACTGGTAATAGTCACTGCTTTTAACGCCCGGCTGGCGCTATGTACTATTACGTTGGGTAAAGTAAGCGCATCCTGATTAACGGTAACGATGAAAGGCTTGCTGTTGGCTTTATCAAACCCTACAGCGGTTACCTTTATCATATAGCTGCCCGCCTTAATATTGTTAAATACATAAGCGCCGGCCTCAGAGCTTAAAGTTCCTTTTACTACGGCCGAATCTTTAGCCTGCAACAAGGATACAGTAGCATAGTCAACCGGTTTGCCTTGTTCATTAAGCAGCGTGCCGGATACTTTGCTCCCGTGTGTGCCCTGTGCAACTGCGTGCTGAAAGCTGAGGAAAGCAGAAAGTAACAGAAGTAATGTAATATAAGTAGTTGATTTCATGTTGATTTTCGTCGTGATGCTGGGTTCTTTTCGGGCAATACCATTCCCCGTAAAGAATTTTATTCTTTTTAAATTTTTGAACTCTTAAAGTTTCACTTATTGGCCTGCCGCCGTTTTATGTATTATTTGTGTGTTAGATGTAATACCTGAGGCTAAGGTTACAGTAAATATGATAAAAGATGTAAAAAGTGGCGAAGCGTTGCTTGCTGTGCAAAAATAAACCGGTATAAAGCCTATACCGGTTTATATAATTTCACTTTTTTACAGCTTATCTACCGTTCCTGACTGGTGGTTTCAGCCGGTGAGGCAGCTTTTGCGGTATCCGCCAGGCATTGCAGACCGTCGGCAGTCATTTTAAAGGCAGCGGTTCTGTCGTGGTCATTTTTGTTGAGGTCTTTACAGCTGTAAAAATCTACATCGCGCAGGTAACGGGTTAAATCTTCGTCAATTATTATTTTACTGTTTACGGGTAGTTTAAGCGTAAGCTGTATGGCCTGGCTGCGCCATAAGTAGCCGGAATTCAGCTGCAGGCGGTTACCAAACGTGAGCACGGAATCCAGCTGTGTAAATTGGTACGTCGTGTTCCGTGCATTTAACAGGGCATTGGCAAAGGTATTTCCCCGTGCCAGGTAGGTTTCCTGTAGGGTGGGCTGCAATACATCGCTTTTTTGTATATAGATATCTATATCATTGTTGGGGTTGAAACTATGTTCATCATCATTATTAATAGTAATGTTGCCTGTAAAATGGTGTTTGATATCCAGCCGGGCGCTGTCTTCGGCCGATAAGTACTTAATGTCACTAAGCTTCAGGTAATAAACGCCGGTAACGGCAGTCTTTAACGGCAGGGTTTGGGTAAATTTGGCCGATTCTTTAAATTCGCTGGCCAGGCGGGCGCCATAAAAAGCCACTACGCCTACTGAAGCTAACCAAACCATCAGCATAGTTGCCCCTACTGATTTGGTAAAACGCGCACGATTAAACGCGGCATTGAGCACCACAAACATAATAGCCAGCAACGGGATAGCCATGGCAAAAAAGGCAGCGATAAAAAACAGTACATTGTGCTGGTAATCCATTACGCTCACCGGGAAAATGTTTTCAAAGCCACCCGGACCAAAGCTGGTAACACCGTAGCCGACAAAGGCTACTATACCTATTAATATAGAGGCAATGCCCAAACTGCAAAATACCGAGATAACGATAGCAATCGCTTTGGCTATTAAGCGCCCGGCATCACCTATAAAAGCGCCAGTATGCTGTGCTGCCGAGCCGGCCAGATTTTTAGTTTTATAAATAAGTGGTTTGGCTTCATCATGCAGGGTGGCCAGGTGCCCTTTAACGGCGCTCATTTCTTCCTGAAAGTTGCGCTTAAAACCCTGCAAGTCCAGCGGCTCGCCGCGCATGCTCATGCGGTCGGCACGGGTCATTGCTTTGGGGATAATTACCCACAGCACCACATAAGCCAGTAAACCGGTGCCTCCTACCAAAAGCGCAACGGCAAAAGCCAAACGTACCCACACGGTATCAATTTCAAAATAACTGGCCAGCCCGGCACATACTCCGCCTAAAATATGGTCATCCGGATCGCGGAACAGCTTGCGGCTGCTGTAAGCCGCGTACGGCGGAACGGTACTTTCGCCGGCCGGCTCATTACTTTCTTCATTCAGGTCAAAATCTTTGGCGCTGCCCATTTGCGCAATCACTTCATTTACATCCTGCTCTACAATTACCTGCCGGTTGCCGGCGGTAAGTATATTGGTAAACATTTCGGCAATGCGGTTTTCAATGTCGGTAGTAATTTCCAGGCTGTCGGCCGAATTGTAAAAGTGGCGTTTTACATCGGTCATATAACTTTTGAGTATCTCGTAAGCGTCTTCCTCAATATGGAAGATGACGCCGTTCATATTAATGATAATTGTTTTATTCATGACTAAAGGAGGTTTTATAATGATTGATGAATTTACTTTCTATTGTTCACAGAGGTTTCTACAGCAAAAGCCAGCTCCTGCCAAGTTTTATCTAATTGCTCCAGCACGGCTTTACCCTCGGGCGAGAGGTTATAATATTTACGGGGTGGCCCGGAAACAGATTCGACCCAGTTATAGGTGAGCAGCCCGTTGTTTTTTAACCGGGTCAGCAGTGGGTACAATGTACCTTCAACAATCAATAGCCTGGCTTTTTTCAGCTCTGATATAATATCAGAAGCATAAATTTCGCCCTGGGCTATGATGGAGAGAATGCAGTATTCCAGGATACCCTTTCTCATTTGTGTTTGTGTATTCTCGACTATCATAATACAAAGATATATGTTTTAGAATGTATCTTGCAATACATAGTACTAAATTTTCTTATGTTTTTTTGCTCAGAATAAATTCGAGTGATTTTTAAATAAAATAAATCAGTGTTGCCGGAATTAACAATACGCTATGAAAACCATCTATCTCCGCTATAATTTCAGTCAACAAGCGAGTTTGGTGCAAAAATTTAACATTATTTAACAGAAAATTTCATTATTTCAAAAAATCACTCTATTTTAGAGGGTAATTAACTATTAACTGATTTTATAATTAACAAACATGAAGAAACTTCTACTCGTAAGTTTGTGCATGCTTATGTTGTGTTTTACACACGTATTTGCACAAAGCCGAACAGTAACAGGTACGGTGACAGGCCAGGATGATGGCTTGCCTGTTCCAGGTGCTACTGTTCGCGTAAAAGGCGCATCAACTGCTGTTGCTACAAATGGCGCCGGTAAATATTCCATTCAAGCTCCTCCAGGTGCCGTGCTGGTGGTGACTTTCGTGGGGTATCAAACCCAAGAGTTTAAACTGGGTAATAGTACTACAGCCAATATTGCTCTTGCTATATCTGCAAAAGAGTTAGGTGAAGTGCAAATTACAACTTCATTAGGTATAAAGCATACTGAAAAAGAGTTGGGTTATGCTGTTGGTCGTCTTACCGCTAAAGATATTACCCAAACTAATGCAATCAACGTAGCTAACGGGCTTACCGGTAAAATAGCGGGCTTGGCTACATTTTCATTAAATTCAGGTATTGACCCTGGGGTAGCTATTACATTACGTGGTAGCCGTTCTTTGTTAGGTAACAACGCAGCGCTGATTGTATTAGACGGTGTGCCAGTTCCTGGTGCTACTATTTCTTCAATCAACCCTGACGATATCCAAGATATCAGTGTACTAAAAGGTGCTGGTTCTGCTGCATTGTATGGTTCTGAGGCTTCAAATGGTGCTATTTTAATTACCACCAAAAGAGGTACCAGCGATAATAAACCGATTGTTACTTATAGTAACTCTTTTCAGTTGCAGCAAGTGGCTTATTATCCAAAGCTGCAAAGTCAATTTGGCCCTTATGGAGGTGAAACTGCGCCGGTCGCCATTCTTAGCGGTGCTAACGCCGGAGGAAGCTTTTTGCCAATAGACCCAGTTACGGGTGCCCCTAATTATATTCCTTATGAAAACCAATTATATGGTCCTGCATATAATGGTTCCACAGTACCTGTGGGTTACCCAATTGATGGTCTTAATGGGACACAGCTTTATCGTACTTATTCTGCACAAAAAAAGAGTCCTGTAAAGGCATTTTTCCAAAATGGAATAATTGAGCAGAATGAGGTGACTTATCAGCAAGGCGATGCGAAAAACTCGGTGTATATTTCAGCTCAGAGTGCTTATCAAA
>CAXTCH010000075.1:0-11047 GCA_964241945.1 uncultured Mucilaginibacter sp. | reverse complement strand
TTTCTGTACCGGAAACCCGGCTAGGAGAGAAGCGGCTCGTAGGTTTCCACGGCGCCCCCTTTAAGCGTATATGTTACCTGCTCCTTGGCTGAGCGCAGATTAGCATTATAAAAATTACCGGCTTTATCTAAAACTTCGCCGTGTTCTATGGTGAAGGTTTTACCGGCAGCCCCTTTTACCTTAAACTGTACCCAGCCTACCAGGTTTTGCCCGAAATCAATCACCGTTTCGCCTTTAGGCGTGGTGATAATTTGCCTGGCCGCGAAAACTTCATGCTTGCGCGCCGGTGAACTGTTGCCTGCCAACAGGGTTTCGGCACCCGGAGGCACCAGGGCAACAGGTTTCCAGCGGGTATCATTGTAGCCGTTTTCGTCCCAGCCTTTCAGCTCCAGGCGGGCGTCATAAGTTTCACCGTTGTATAAATCCGACATGCGGATAGGCCCGTAGGCATATTTCCATGAATCATCAGTTTGCACCACCTGCTTGGTGCCGTCGGTAAATTCAATTTCGAGTTGCAGTAAACCACTTAACTGGCTACCGAAAAAACTATGGTGGCCCTCAAAGGCTAAATGGCCTTTGTACCATCCGTCGCCTATGCTAAGGCCAATGGTGTTGGCTCCTGCTTTCACTAAAGAAGTTACATCATAGGTTTGGTAAAGCAGCCGCTTACGATAGCTGGTCCATCCGGGGGTAAAAAAATCGGTACCGATTTTCCGGCCGTTCAGCCGTGCCTCGTATAAACCGTGCGCAGTAACATACACCGTAGCTGCCTTTACCGGTTTATTGAACGTAAATGATTTTCTGAAATACGGACTTGGCCCCAGTGTGGTATCACCTTTAAACGTGGTAATCCATTTAGCGGTCCAGTCTGCCGGGCTAAGCAGGCCGGTTTGCCAGAATGCAGCCTCGCTCCATGGCGAAGTATGCCCGTGATTGTCGGCCACCCTTACCTGCCAGTAATAGCGGGTTTGGGCATGCAAAGCAGGCCCGCTGTATACCACCTGCACCGATTGATCAGTTTTTATCACACCGCTATCCCACACGCGGCCTTTGCCGCCGTTTATTGACGGTGAAGTACTAACCCGCACTTCATAGCTTTTTTGCAGGGTAGCCCGCTCGGGGCTTTTCAGCTTCCAGCTTAGCCGGGGCTGCGCAATGTCCAGTCCTATAGGATTGTGCTGATACTCTGCTGTTAAATCATTTACCTGTAGCGACTGCCCGACAACCTGACCGGCAAATAAAAAACCCGCAGCGGCTAATACAACCCGCGGATGGAACAAACGTTTTTTCATGATAGCTATACTTGGCTGAAGCAATTGTGGTTAAGCGCAAGCAATATACAAACCTTGCAGTGGTTTCATAAAATGTGTACGGCGATAATTTGATTTATTTAGCCTTAGCCGCTACATTTATCAGTTTGGTGTGTTGCTGTGTAAAACAGTTTAGCAATGCCTGTTACCAATTACGGCGCTTTAAAAGGCCGGGTAGTGAACAACCTGCCCTTTGCCAAAAGCGGAGACCATTACCAGATTGAGGTAAATGCCGGCCAACTCTACCGGGTAGCTGTAGATGTGTATTCACAACTGGCCGGTGCGCAGCTGCGTTACTCAGCGGGTGGGGATACCCAACTGGATACCGACCGGATGGTGATGTATTACAAGGACGAGAATTTTAATCATCCTATCACAGCGCAACTAACGCAATTGCCCGAAGACTTTACGCCCAAAGCGCAATTGCCTGCCGCTTTGCAGCTGGATTATGTGCGCACCGAACCTGCGTTATTCCCGCTGGATAAGATGGTAGTAGTGCCTCCTCAAAGTGGCAGCAACAAAAGCAGCCTGGATAACGATATGAACCCCTGGGTGTTGAAAGCCAAAAACAATACGGATGCGGATATCTATGCCTTTGGCGCTGCCTGGGATGACAGCGCCCCGGGCAGCCATCCCGACCCGCATCAGTATTTTCATCCGAACCCGGCGCTGGGTGTGCATGATATTCACATGAACCAGGGAGACACCGGGAAGGAGGCCCAATATAATGGCACTCACCAGGATGGCGCCTTATTTTTCCATTTTAAATCGGCCAACCAATGGGTAGCGATGTTTTTCAGGTTTCAGAATCAAAGCACCCGCACGGATGATAAGGGTAATCCGGTTTAACCTGCTTATTTTTCAACCCCTGGTGAAAGCAATAGCTTTAGTACTGCCTGTTTATACTTACCTTCGCAAGGGGTTGACTTAATAAATTATATTTATTGTAAGCTTCTAACTACTTACTTCTCTACCCGGTAATGCGTCCAGATTACATCATCTTCTAACTGCTTTACTTCAATGAGTTTAAGCTTATGGGCGTGCGACGCCGAATCCTGGCTTTTCTCAAAAACGGTAGCGGCACCTTGCGTTCCGTCGGCCACGGGTACGTGTAATACGCTCACCTCGTCTATTAAACCCGCTTCCAGCATTGCGCCGTTGAGATGGCCGCCGCCTTCCAGCATCATGGTTTTGATAGGGAAAAGCTTCCCTAACTTGGTTAAAGCCCCTTTCAGGTCGATTTCCTTTTGACCGGCAAAAATATAGGATATCCCTGTTTTTTTCAGATAAGCCAGATAGGCAGAAGATACGTTTTCTGACAACACCTCAATAATATGATCGCCGTCAATATCGGCCTCATCCCAAAACAGCCTGCCGTCCTTATCTATCGCAATGGCAAATGAATTGGCGTCAGGGTCGGCTATATAATCTTCTTTAATAATTTCTTTGCTTACAGGTTGTAAATCGGGCCGCTTATCACTGGCAAAATCTTTTTCCATGGTAACCCGACCGCAGAGCCAGGCTTGGCTGTTAAAGGTTTGGTGCACTTGTTCATACGCCCGGGTACCTTTTAGTTTGCCCCAGTTCTGGGTAATGGTCCGCCCGTCTACCGAGCACATCATGTGGCAAATTACGTGTGGCTTCATAGCTTTGTTTACTACTTTACAATGCAGACTGCTGAAGTGTTTAGCCTTGGAGAACACCTTATATTGCCGACTCGGTCGGCAAACTGTGGAACTTTTCTACAATTTTATCAATGGCTATTTTAATTATTATACTGTAAATCAGATAGTTACTACATCATGCCATTACTGGCATCATTATGCTATATACCCTATCAACATCATTAAACTATAAAAAATGAAAAAAATGACAGTAATGATTGCTTTAGCAGCAATCTCTTTCGGAAGCGTATATGCACAAACAGGCAATCCGGGTAAATCAGTAAGCGACACTACTAAAAAAACAGTTAAAACTGATACCACCAAAAAGAAAAGCCCTGAAGCCATAAAACAATAAAAAAAGAAATATAGCACCCTCTCATCATGCTATAACCGCCGCCCTTATTCCCTATTAAGCGGCGGCACTTTGTTTAGTCCCACACTTAACAAACCCCTCGGAACGACACCACAGATTAGCGGCTGTGGTGCGTTTCTTTTTTATAGGGAGCCGATTTAATGGCGTATGGTATAGCAGTGGGTTACACAAGGGGTTGAGATAAATAGGCCAATAAAAGAAGACAATCACCTGCTAAGCTTAGGGGAACAGCAGCGACCCTGCACGTTTGCAGCATCATTCACAAGGAGTTTACTCTTCGGGCTGCAACAGCTCTGCGAAGCTTTTACAAGAATTTACCGGTGCTGCCCCTGCGCAACAATAAGCACCTCCCAAACCCGTATATATAACGGGCTTTTGTATTTTTGCCCTGCAACTTACCTTATGTTATGGCAAAAATTCTGTTGGTTGAAGACGATACTACTTTTTCTCAGATATTAGAGGGATTTCTTCAGAAAAAAGGATATACCCTTGATACGGCCACTACGGTAAAAAGCGGATTAAAGCTGCTGGCCCAGGCTACTTATGAATTATTGTTGCTGGACTACCGCCTGCCCGATGGTACCGGGCTCGACCTGTTTTCGGAGGTGCTGGAAAGCGGAATGAAAATTCCGGCGGTAATTATGACCAGTTTTAACGATGTGCGCACCGCCGTAAAGGCAATGCAGGCAGGCGCTTTTGATTACATTACCAAACCGGTAAATCCCGATGAGCTGATGATGATTATTGGCAATGCACTTGCCGAAAAACAGGAAAAACCGGCAGGTAAGCCCATCATCACAACCGATTCCATCAAAGGTACCAGTCCTGATGCTGAGAAATTGTACAGTTATATTGACATCGTAGCGCCTACCGACATGGCAGTAATGATACAGGGCGAAACCGGGACCGGCAAAGAATATGCCGCCCGTATGATACACCAGCAAAGCAAACGCGCACAGCAGCCCTTTGTAGCGGTAGATTGCGGGGCACTATCCAAAGATTTAGCCGCCAGTGAACTGTTCGGCCATCAGAAAGGCGCTTTTACCGGTGCGGTGACCGACAAAAAGGGTTTATTTGAGGTAGCTAACGGTGGTACGCTTTTTTTAGATGAGGTAGGTAACCTGAGTTATGACGTACAGGTAAAGCTGTTGCGTGCCTTACAGGAAAAAACGGTACAGCCCTTAGGAAGCACCAAACCGGTAAAGGTAGATGTACGGTTAATTACAGCAACTAACGATGATTTGACCGGCAGTGTAACCCAGGGCGATTTCAGGCAGGACCTTTATCACCGCATTAATGAATTTAAGCTGCAGATACCGGCCCTGCGTAACCGGGGCGACGATTTAGCCGTGTTCATTAAGCATTTCATTCAGCTGTCTAACGGGGAACTGCAGCGGCAGGTGAAGGATATATCACCGGAAGTGAAAAAGATATTGCACCGGTACGACTGGCCGGGTAATTTACGCGAATTGCGTAATGTAATTAAGCGCATGGTGCTGCTTACCCCGGCGGCCATAGCAGGTGTGGATTCGTTACCCGACGAAATGCTGCTGACCATTACCCAGGCACAAACAGCGCCTGTGCCCGAATCCAACCTGAAACTGGTAAATGAAGCTAATGAAAGGGAACTGATACAACGAACGCTGGAAAAGGTGAGATACAATAAATCAAAAGCCGCCAAACTGCTCAACATCGACCGCAAAACCCTGTACAGCAAAATTGAACGTTACGGGCTGGATGCTTAATTTTTCATAGTTGAACAAAGCATACCAGTGCAACACCCCTCATAAAAGTAACGGCAAGCAGCACTACCAAAACATTCCCCTCTCGAGAGGGGATTTGAACAGCACCTACCAGCAGCTACTAACCTTAATTGGGGTATGTTACGTCCTGTTTTCCTTCTTTTAACTTTAGCTGTTAATTACCAGCTTCCTGGATAAGCGCCTCACTCAAATAAACCGACTGAATATAAGCCATCAGTTCCTGAATACGGCTGATCAACCCTTCTAATCCGGCATCGGCATTTACCTTTCCATGCTTATGAAAATTAATTTCTGCCGCCCTTAGTTCAGCCGCCAGCTCGGCGGCTCCTATCTGCGCGGTACGGCCGGCAATGCGGTGGGTTAAAAGCACTGTGGTTTCCCGGTCATGGTCACTTGCGCTTTGCTTTAGCTCAGCTATATCGTGCCGGCAGTCTTCTACAAACCTTTGCAAAATCCGGTTGAGCTGATGCTTATCGCCAAAGGTCATTTTTTCAAGTTTGCTCAGGTCCAATTTTATCTCAGGCAGATTTTCAACAGGCTTTACAGCCGGTGTAATCACGGCCAGCAGGTCATTGATTTTAAAGGGCTTCATCAGCAGTCCGTCAAAACCCTGGTTTAGCACCACTTCACGTTCGCCGGGCATGACCTGGGCTGTGAGCGCATAAATTTTTACGTCATCAGGAATTTTATTTCTCATCACCCGGCAAAGCTCCGTACCGTTCATGCCCGGCATGCGGATGTCCATGAAAATACATTTTACTTCGGCATCAAAAGGCGTACTCATTAATTCTACCGGCGAGGCAAAACACCGGTGAGGCACCTGATGGGCGTTAAACAAAGCGCTGCACAATTCCAGTATAAACCGGTCGTCATCTACGATCCACACCTTGCTGTAGGGCTGAGTCATTTGCACTGCCGGTGATTCAATTGCATCCGCCGGCTTTTCTGCAGCCCGGTAAGGAATAGTGAAGGTGAAAGCGCTGCCTTTACCCGGCTCACTTTTTACTTCCATTTGCCCGCCCTGGCTTTCTACCAGCGCTTTACTGATGGTTAGCCCCAGGCCGGCTCCGTTTAGCGGGTGCTGACCGGAATCCTGCGCCTGTTCAAATTCATTAAAAATCCGCTTAATGTCTTTTCCCGACAAGCCTGTACCGGTATCGGTTACTGCAAAAGTATAATATGGTCTGCCATTAGCCTTACGGCAGGATACCGACAGCTTTACTTCCCCTGTTTCCGTAAATTTAATGGCATTGCCCAGCAGGTTATACAATATCTGCTTCAGGCGGAAGGGGTCGCCTTCCAGCCAGGTATTTCCGGAGATGTCCAACCGGCTGAACAGGTTTAACTTTTTCTTTTCTGCCTGAAGCCGTAACACAGTAATCACCTCATCCAGCAAAGCCGGCAGATGGAAAATCTGGTTGGTGAAGGTAAATTTGCCCGAAATGATTCGGCTGTAATCCAGCACCTCGTTCACAATCTGCATCAGGTGGGCCGATGACTGGTACACGGCTTCAATGTCCCGGGACTGCGGATGTTCCTGCTCCCGCATCAGTTCGGCATACCCCATGATGGATTGCAGGGGCGTGCGTATTTCATGGCTCATATTGGAAAGAAAGCGCTGCTTGGCCTGCCCATGATATTCAGCCTCGTCTCTGGCCAGCTCCAGTTCTTTCCGATAGCGTATACTGCGGGTAATATCGGTTAAAATAAAGTAGAGCAGCACCACGGTAATAACAAAAAACACTACCATAATTACACCAATGCGGGCAATACCGGTATCAACCACCTGCCTGGCAGCATGGTTGTTTAAAGCTACCTGCGCTTCGGCCTCGGTTTGCACCTGCTTTAATATGCCCAGTATACGGCTCACCAGCCGGTTATTGGCCCGGTTCAGGCTGGTTTCCTTGCTTACAAACAGCGCGCTTTTTTCCAGCTGTGCTTTTTCCATGCTGCGCATCGTAGTGCCCATGCCTTTAATCAGGCTATCCCGCAGCGTTTTAACCTGGGTATTGGCACGTTTGATGTGCTGCTCTTCATCTACTACCTTGTAAGTTACCTTTTTTTGGGTTTGCACCGGTTGCTTTTTGCCAAAAAGCCGACTAAAAAATCCTTGCGAGGCCGGAATGGTATCGCTGGTTTCTACCGGCAGGATAGTGATGGTTGTTTTTTTTACGGTGCCGGTATCGGCCTTGCTGTTTTGCCGGGCGGTTTTATTTACCAGCTTGTTTAACAGCTTTACCTGGCTGGTGAACGATTTATTGTTCACCAGTCCCTCGCGCACCTTCAGGTAATTAATAAACAGCTTGTCCCGGTCAATAAGTAACGTTTTTAAGGAGGCAATGCGCTTTACCTGAACCGAATCGCCGGCGTAAAGCAGTTCCAAAGTATCTATAACCTGAATCAGGCGGTTGGTTTCCTTGTAAAAGCTGTAGTAGCTGGCCGGGTTGCTGAGTATCCTGGCTTTTTGCAGCTGATCGAGCTGGGTTACCCCCAACGAAAGCTCGTCTACCAAACGCAGTTTATCATTGGGCGCCGAGATATGGTCTACCGCACTGAGTATCTGTTTAAAAGTAAGGCGGCTTACGCCCCAGGCCAGCAGCAGGGCAAAGCAGGCCAGCAGGGAGGCAATGATAATTTTTCCCTTAGCCGATCGCTGAAAGCCGGTTTCGGTATACTGAGCCATAGTTAACGGTTAACACTAACAGTTTTGCGTTTTATCAATAACGGCTGAATTTACATATCGATATAACAGCTGATTGCTCCACATACACTTCACACTATATTTTTAACCGCAGATGCCGTTTTTCCATCAACCCTACCAATTGTATGAGAATATAAGATACCAGCAGGGAACGCACAATACCGCCGATGCCGTAGTTAAAGAAGGACGGGTAACCGATGTGCAGCAAAATCATGAGGTATACCTGAAAATAGGGCATCAGGTAACAGGTAAGCGTACTGGTACCGGCCGGCCGTATCCACCCGAACAGGTTTTTGTAGCCTTTCATATCCACCAGATAAACCAGCAGCTCAAATACCAGCGTGGTGATACCCGCACAAATAAATACCCAGGCCGGAGTTGAACGTATTTTAGAGATACCTTCGGCATACGGCCTGATGGCTAAGCCTGCTGCTAATAACCCTACTCCAATAAGAGTAAGCAGCCACCAAAGCTGCTGCGTTTTACCGGCTTCGGCCATGCGGGCATACAAGCGCGAAATGACAATGCCGCTCATCACCAAAGTAGCCGACGAAGCATCGCCAATCATCCAGAGGCGATCGTGCAGCAACCCGGTATGAGAAGCAATATTGATACCCGCCAGCACTGCCCAGCCGAGCAACAGCCAGTAAAACCGGCCCTGCGACAACAGATAGTATAAAGCGCACACCAGGTACGACCAGCCAATAATACCCAGTATACCCCACCACGAAGGCCGCATGCCATGCGGTACTGCCCCTTCACCACCTTTATATAGCGCTGCCATGGCAATTAAAATAGCTATTCCCAAAACCATCAGTACATATTTAAGCGTTTTGCTGAGGGTAGCCGGATAGTCAAGCCAGATAAGGAAAAACCCGATGGTGATGAGTATAGCCCATACCGGTGCCGGCAATACAGCAGCAGCGCTGCTATAGCTCTCGAGGTTGACATGATAAAAGCCCATGACCAGCAGCGCGGCGCTACGGGTAAGAATGTAAACTACCAGCTGTGTAAAGCTGTCGCCTTTTTTAATGCGGTTATTGAGGGCGAAGGGCAATGATAAGCCTACGATAAATAAAAACGCAGGGAAAATAGTATCAGCAAAGCCCATCGCATCGTCGGCGCCTTTGGCGTGGTCAATCCATTCAGGAATGAGCTTTACGCCGCTGGCGTCGTTCACAAAAATCATCAAAAACATAGTCAGCGCACGCAGCTGATCAATGGACAATAAACGCTTGGGTAACTGAGGCATAATAAAGGCAGTAGAGTGGAAAGCAATATAGCAAGTAATATTGATTTAATGGTAGGTGGTAATTTACCAATTCATCAAAGGTCAGGCATCAACCCTAAAATTCGCTTCGCCTTTGCAAGTCCTGATGTAGAGAAAAGCTACACTTTGCCGAAAAATCCGGCAATTATGGAGCAGGTTTCAACAAACGTTCAGGTTTTGCTACATAAATTAAGAGAATTTATAAGGGTTCACCACCTTTAAGTTAAAAACCATAAACCTTTAAGCTATAAAGTTATATAATGGTATGGTTTTAGTCTACTACGGTGTAATTAACAATTTTGCCTTATTCAACCCCTTACCTGCAATGAGCAAAGTATTATACATAGACGACAACCAGATTGACCACCGCATCTTTCAATTGATGGCGGCCAGGTTTGATAATTTTCAAAGCGTTAGCTATACCGATGCACCTGAGTGTGTAATTGAGTATCTGGCCAGCCACGGACACGCGGCAGATAAATTGCCCGCTAAAATTGTGGTAGACCTGCACATGCGCAATAACCATGGGTTTCAGTTTCTGGAAGCTTACAATCAGCTTCATGAAGAAGTACGCGAGAATATTGAAGTATACGTGATATCGGCATCTATCAGTCCGCGCGATATGCAACGTGCCAGGGATTATTCTTTTGTAAAAGATTACCTGGTAAAACCGCTTACACCCGCCAACTTTGCGGAGCTGTTTAATGCTGCATAAAAAGAAGAAATAAGCTATATGTACAAAAGGTCTGTAAGATTACTTACAGACCTTTTGTATTTTCCCTACTCCCTTATTCCGATGCGGGATCCTCTTTCGGTTCCCAAAGCTCAATGATATTGCCTTCCGGGTCGAGGATGTGCACAAATTTGCCATAGTCGTATTCGGCTACCTCATCTACTACTGTCACCCCTTCCTTTTTCAGTTCCTCCACCAGCGCAGCCAGGTTCTCCACCCGGTAGTTGATCATAAAGGGTTTGGCTGAAGGGTTAAAATATTCGGTGTTTTCCGGAAAGGTACACCAAGAGGTAGACCCCACTACAGACGGATTATCCACCTCGCGCCACTCAAACGTGGTACCGTAAGCGCCGGTGGGGAGGCCCAGGTTTTTGGCATACCACTCGTTCATGCTTTGCGGGTTTTGACATTTAAAAAATATGCCACCCAGGCCGGTTACTTTTTTCATAAGGATGGGTTTTGAGGTTACCTGTGAATGAAGATACCAAGATAAAATTTATTTAGCGATGCTGGTTGATGCTAGTTTGAAAATTCAGGCTTCAAAAATTTTAGGTTCAGTTATGTTATGCTAAATTTTAACCAGTGAGAGGTTAATTGCTTATTTTTGAAGCATAACTTATAACTGCCGCTTACATTTCATTAAATAGTTTTAATTATTAAGTGAATGTATAAATTTGATACGCAATTTTTTAGCCCCTGTTAGCAGCATGTCAATAAAGCAAGAGAGTATTAAAGCAGACGTTTTAGCGATAGCTCAGATTCCTATCATCGACACCCTATTAAAAGTTATTTGCCATACTACAGGTATGCGGTTTGCCGCCGTTGCCAGGGTAACTGATAAGCAGTGGGTGGCCTGTGCAGTACGCGATGAAATTAATTTTGGACTTAAATCCGGAGAAGAACTTAAACTGGAAACTACTTTGTGCCATGAGGTAAATTTAGGAAATAAGGAAATTGTAATCAATCATGTAGCCAAAGATAAAGTTTATGCCTGTCACCATACACCAGCTACTTATGGCTTTCAGAGTTATATCTCCATGCCCATCACACTAAAAAGCGGCAACTTTTTTGGTACTCTTTGTGCCCTTGATCCGAGTCCGGCGGACATAAACAATGAGGCAACTATCGGCATGTTTAAACTTTATGCAGAGCTTATTGCTTTTCATTTAAGTGCAGCACAGGATTTATCCATATCAAACGACCGCTTGAAAAACGAACAGTATCTTTCAGCTT
>CAXTCH010000074.1:0-11056 GCA_964241945.1 uncultured Mucilaginibacter sp. | reverse complement strand
ACGGCAAGCCTGAAAATTGGCATGACCAAAGAAGAAGCCGGGCTTGCATTGAATAAGAAACCCTATGGTACCGTTGCAGCAAAAACTTACCCGAAAACCGAAACTACCATTGAAGTGGTGGAGTATAACCAATACGACGGCGAAAAAGTGCTGGATAATTACTGGCTGTACTTCAAAAACGGAAAACTCGACCGCTGGGAACGTGCAGATCCGGGCGCAACACCTTTAATTTAACCGGCTTATAAGCTGATTGCAAGTACTTTTATTCCGTCATTTCAACGAAGCAGAAATCTTCTCCGGCCTGCTTATTTACAGCAGTGGATTTCTGCTTCGTTGAAATGACAACGATTGCTGGCTAAATCAGCCGCTATTTTTTAATTACCTTAATCTGGTACAATTTCGGCCACTTTTTACCGGTAATGAACAACCGCTTGCCTTGCGCATCCCAGGCAATACCATTCAATACGTCGGCTGGCGGAGTACGAGGCTCTGGGTATAAGCTTGAAAGATTAATAGTACGAACTACAGCTCCGGTTTTGGGGTCGATAGCTATAATTATGTCCTTTTGCCAGATGTTGGCGTAAAACAAACCATCTACCAGTTCCAGTTCATTGAGATTTGTTACCGGACCGTTATTGTCATACACATCAATCTCGCCGGTTTTTTGCAGGTTATCTTTGTTCAGGATCACAATCTCGTTGGTACCGTCGTTGCCCTCGCCAATAGTGGCATACAACTCCTTACCATCCGTGCACATGCCCCAGCCCTGCGATGCTGCATTAAAGGGCAAGGTTTGCTGCAGTTTTAAGGTGTTTAAATCATATACAAAAGCTTTGCCCTCGTGGTAGGTAAGCTGGATGATTTTATCGCCGATAATCGAAATGCCTTCAGCAAAAACTTTAGGGTCAACATCTGCTTTCTGAACCGGCTTGCCGGTAGTAATGTCTACCTTGCGTAAACTGGAGCGGCCTTCCATCGAGTCGGCATAGCCGCCGTCACTTTCATACAAAAAGCCGTTGTGATACACCAGGCCCTCGGTAAACGAGCTGGTATCATGCGGAAACGTTTTTTCAATCCGATAAGTATCTTCCTCGGGTGCTTTAGCAGCCAGCAGCATAATGTTAGTGCTTACTTCCTGCGGTTTGCCGCCGGTATATAATTTAGCAGTAACCACCCTCGAGCCCAATTTCAGGCTATCGGTTTTTATGGTGATGGCCGATGAATCTTTGCCCGAAGCTACCTTTACTGAATCTACCTGGTAAACAATCGAATCTATTTTGGTATCGGCGGGATAACTTACTTTTACCGGTACCGGTTTCCCCTGAGGATAAGTAGTGCCTGCATCCGGACTTATGGCAAACTGACTTTGGCTATTCTGATTATTATGGCAACCGGCGGCCAGCAGTAAGCCGGCCAATGCATACAGGATATTTTTTTTCATACGATAATTACGTAGCTAACGGCCAAAAGGCGTCTTTAATATGGGTTAAAGTAAACTCTTTTTGTGCGTTAAACAAAATAGCAACAATATCAAACCGTATATCACCCCGGTGGCCGCTCAGGTAAATATATTCATCAGCTGCCGTGGCCAGCAGCTGTTGCTTGCGGTTGTCCACAAAATCCTGCGGTTCGCCGTAGCGGTTGCCGGTTCGGGTTTTTACTTCAATAAATATGAGTTGGTTATCATGCCGGGCAATCAGGTCGACTTCGGCTTTGCGGAAGGTCCAGTTTTCATCAAGTACCTCATAACCCAATTGCTGCAAATGCGCTTTGGCCAGCGCCTCACCCTTACGACCCAGATCGAGGTGCTGCGCCATTATTTAATGATGACGGAACCCAGGTAATCGGTAATGGTTTTTTCTACCCGTTTCATGTGCACATACTGGTTCATTAATATTTCCTGTTCCTCGGCGTTGTCGCTTTTTTGCAGTTCGCGGCGCAGGTTTTCCAGTATTTTGCCCACCTTTTGCTTTTTTAAATGGAAGATAGCGCCAAGGATGGTACCTTTCATGTTCTCCGTTTCATCATGCACCATAATTTTGTGCATTTCGTACCAGTTTTCGCTGAGCACATATTTGGTCGATATCAGGTCAACCGCCATATCTACCAGGGCACGGTCTTCATGATGGATAAAAAATTGTTCCTCGGGCAGCTCACCGTTTTCTACCTGCTGTTTGTAGATGTCTGCAAAGCGCTTGCATACGTCATTTTCAAAATCAACGTCGCTCAGTTCCGCAATAATAAAGGGCCCGATGTAGGTGTTGGCAATGCCATCCCAGTCAATAATGCGGTTGCCATATAGCAACAGCAGCCGTACAATCTCCCGCTCTTGCGGCAAGCCGTTGTTAGATGAGCTGAGCTGCGGCGCGGCTTCAGGTAATGCGGTTTCTGTCTCCGGTCCTTCGGGCAGTAAATTAGGTTGCTGGTTATTCTTTCTGGCTTTGCCCAGCCGCATTTTGTTGAGTTCGCTCAGTAAAATACGCTCATCAATCTGCAATTGCTGGCTGCATTCGCGGATGAATACCGAAGCTTTAATAGAATCGGGCACCTTGGCAATGCTTTCTACAATTTCGCGGATCACCTCGGCACGGCGTATAGGGTCGTTGCCGGCCTCTTTGAGCAGGATGCCGGTTTTGTACAGGATGAAATCCTTTTTATTTTGATCAATGTAAGTCTTGAAGGCGCTGCTGCCTACCTGTCGCACATACGAGTCCGGGTCATGCCCGTCAGGAAACAGCACTACTTTTACATTCAGGCCTTCTTCCAGTATCAAGTCCAGTCCGCGCAGCGAAGCCTTAATTCCCGCCGCATCGCCATCATACAAAATGGTGATGTTTTTGGTAAAGCGGCCTATCAGGCGTATCTGTTCTACGGTGAGGGAAGTGCCTGAAGAAGCCACTACGTTTTCAATACCCGCCTGGTGCACCGACAATACATCGGCATAACCTTCTACCAGGTAGCAGTTGTCCTCGTCGCGTATCGATTTCTTGGCAAAGAACAACCCGTAAAGGACGTTGGATTTATGATAAATTTCCGACTCGGGCGAGTTAACATATTTCGGAACCGATTTTTCGGTTTTTAAAGTACGGCCGCCAAAGGCAATCACCCGGCCGGTAAAGCCGTGTATCGGGAACATTACCCGGCCCCGGTAGCGGTCGTACAGGGTGCCGTTGTCGCGCTTTACCGATAAGCCGGTTTCTTCGAGGTACTGAGCCTGGTAGCCGTCTTTAATGGCCTGACCGGTAAAGGCTTCCCAGTTGTCGGGCGAATAGCCCAGCTCGAACTTTTTAATAATCTCGGCGCTGAAACCGCGCTCTTTAAAATAGCTCAAACCAATGCGCTTGCCCTCATCAGATTCCAGCAGGATATTGTGGAAGTATTTAGCCGCGTAATTACTTACAATCAGCAGGCTTTCGCGATGATTTTCCTCCTCCCGGTTTTCGGGCTTGTCGTTCAGTTCTTCAACCTCGATGCCGTACTTTTTGGCCAGCCATTTTAGGGCTTCCGGGTAGCTGAACTTTTCATGCTCCATCAGGAAGGTAACCGCCGAACCGCCTTTACCCGAAGAGAAATCTTTAAAAATTCCCTTGGCCGGCGATACGGTGAATGAAGGTGTTTTTTCGTTGGCAAACGGCGACAAACCGATATAGTTGGCGCCGCGCTTTTTTAGCTGCACAAACTCACTAATCACTTCCACCACATCTGTGGCCTCCATTATCCGGTCTATCGTGGGCTTGGTAATCATGCGTTCAACAAAAATAGACAAAAAGCACTGAGGCTTCTTTACTAATAACTAAAGATAAGAAAGATGGGTTGGAAATCAGCACGGATAATTATCCACAGGTTATCCACAATAGGAGATGATGCGATTGGGTTAAGTCAAAATTCAAAATTAAAAGTCAAAACAATAGGTTTACATCAGGTGGATGTTTTCTTTCCAGGGTGGACACAGCAAAAAATATTTCTTACCTTTCATCCTGTAAATCAACCTTTCAGTATGGGATCACAAGCTATTCAGGGGGCGCTTTGGGGTCAGCGCCCCGAAGACTGGGCCAACATTCAGGAACGGACCGGTCTGGACGGGTACTTGTACGTGCTTAACCGCCCCGAATTTGATGCTGCACAAAACCTGCTGGATGTGGGCTGCGGCTCCGGGTTGTTCAGCGACATGGCGCATAAAAAAGGAATGCAGGTTACAGGTATTGATGCCAGCGCCCCTTTAATTGAACAGGCCCGGCAACGCAACCCAGCCATTTCTTTTGAGGTAGGCGAAATGGAAAGTTTGCCCTATACCGAAGAAGTGTTTGATATAGCCTGCTTTTTTAACTCTATCCAATACGCGGCCGATGTAAAAAACGCTTTGCGGGAGGCCGGGCGGATTTTAAAAGTGCAGGGAAAACTGGTGATTATGATATGGGGCAACCCTGAAGAATGTGAGGCGGCTGCTTACCTGAAAGCGGTAGGAAGCCTTTTGCCGCCGCCACCTGCCGGCGCGCCCGGCCCTTTTGCGCTTTCAGAAAACGGGCTGCTGGAAGCCTTGCTGCAGGCAGCCGGCTTTACTATAATTTATCAGGCCGATGTAGCCGGCAGATGGGATTATGAAACCCCGGCTATTGCCCTGAGAGGTTTAATTTCGGCCGGCCCGGTAGCCCGGGCCATTGCTCACAGCGGGTTAACAGCGGTGGCAGAAACCGTTAGTGCTGCCATACAGCCGTATGTGCGGCCGGATGGTGGTGTGGTATTTAATAACACCTACCGGATTGTGGTCAGCGAAAAGTAAAGCGCAGCGGATTTAGTGTCCCGCAAAGTGGTGCTTATGCAGAATGTTTTAAAGCGGTTCAGCAAAATACAGATAGCCACAAATACTGCCGAAAGCAGCCTGATACCGCAAGCTAAGACTGAAGGAGGCAGCGGTGTTTCTCATCTCCCAAACCACCAGGCCAAAAGGAGCCTGTCTTTGCCAACCACCGCAACTCATAACTTTATTTTTATATTTGATACACATAAACGTATCTGTAATTTAACTGAACATTGCCACCTATGCCTAAAAAGAATTTGGATAAGCAGGAGAGTGAATTTACCGACGGGATGATTTCTTTTTGGGAACAGGAGGGATTAATGAGCGCTGAACAAGCCCATGCGCTGCGCAACTCGTATGAAACCCGGGGGTTCGACTGGATGCGGCTGGCCAAGTACTCTTTTTGGGTGGCTTTGGTTTGCGGCGCTATCGCGGTAGCGTCTTTACTGGTAAATGATGCGGTGCTCAACTGGCTCAAACAGTTGTACGACACGCCGGACATCATGATCAGTATACTGGCGGGTGTGGCCGCCGCCGGCTTTTTTTTTACCGGTCGCCGGCGCGAATTGCGATATCCCAAACAGATCTTCAGTAACGAGGCTATTATTTTTACCGGGGTGCTGTTTACCGCCTGCTGTATTGCTTACCTGGGTAAAACCTTCGATAACGGTTCGGGGCATTATTCACTGCTTTTTTTGTTTTCTGTATTTGTATACGGTTTTTTGGGCTGGCGGCTCAATTCGCGGTTAATCTGGCTGTTTGCACTTATTTCATTGGGCAGCTGGTTTGGTACCGAAACCGGTTATCAAACCAAATGGAGTTACTATTTTTTGGGGATGAACTACCCGCTGCGTTTTGTGCTGTTTGGTATGGTGCTGGTGGCCGGCTGCCATGCGCTGAAAAGCAAAAAGTGGTTCAGTTACTTTTGGGACCTTACCTATGTGGTAGGTTTGGTGTACCTGTTTATATCCCTGTGGCTGCTCAGTATTTTTGGTAACTACGGGCAGCTGGACCAATGGCTGCTGGTAAAGCAAATCACCCTATATTACTGGGGACTGATTGCCCTGGCGGTAGCGGGCGGCTTTTTATTTTACGGCCTTAAAACGCAGGATGTAATTGCCCGCGAGTTTGGCATCACTTTTTTGCTGATTTTTCTGTACACCAAGTATTTTGAATACCTGTGGCAGCATGTTCCTTATACCTTGTTTTTTACCATTCTGGCGGCGTCGTTCTGGCTCATTGGCCGTAAGGCAGAAAAGATATGGAACTTAAAAGGTTCGGCAGGAGAGCCGGAACGCAACGTCAGCGTATAAATTTATATTGATTTTTTACCGCTTATCTTATTTTGCCACTTCAGTAGCGTTATTTTATGTTTTATAAAAAGAAAAAGGCCGGGGTTGAAGAACAGATCACCGACACTGAGGCTATCTTTTATTTTCATCAATACAAAATCAGGCAGTTTCAAAACCGCAATCACCGGGCTTTAGGCTGGCGCGATTTAGAAAGCCAGCGGATCAGGTTTAAAGTGCTGGCACAGATAGCCAACTTAAACCATGCTTCTGTACTGGATGCCGGCTGCGGGCACGGCGATTTAAGGGAATACCTGAATCAAAAATATACAGGTGTACAGTATCACGGCATGGAGCAAATTCCCGAGTTTTTGGACCTGGCACAACTGCTCTACGGGCATTTGCCCGGTACCGCTTTTTACCAGGGTAATTTTATGACGGACGAGCTCCCGGCGGCAGATTATACCCTGATTAATGGTTCGCTGAATTACCGGAATACCGATGCCGGCTTTATCTTCAACGCCATCAAACGCTTATTTAGCCACAGCCGGTTAGGGTTGGGTTTCAATCTGCTAAGCCACATTCCGGCCAATGATAACCTGGTGGCCTACCCGCCGGATAAAATTCTGGCTTACTGCCGTACATTAAGCAACCGGGTGGCGTTTAAAGACGATTATGCGGATGAGGATTATACCATTTTTATGTACCGCTAAGCGCCGAAAATAATCAATCGTGCAGTTTAAGTTTATCAATGGCTTTATCTACTTTTTTGGTATCGCCATAAATAATAATGCCTGCCAGGTTCAACTGTTCGTCGGTAAAACGGGCTATCTCGGTTATGTTTTCCTGCTCGGCTTTGGTAGCAAAATATTCTTTAATGTAGACGCCCATACACAGTTCACGTTCTTTGGCCCGGTTAAAAGCGCGCTTTAGCTGTTCAACAGTATCGGCTTTATAAACCAATACCGGTTGCTTCATAAAAGGTAAATATGCGCTACCCGAGGCATTTACCAGCGGAGCACCGTGTGTATCCGGAAAGGCAATGGCTACCGAACTG
Organism: uncultured Mucilaginibacter sp.; assembly: GCA_964241945.1. Taxonomy (GTDB): domain Bacteria; phylum Bacteroidota; class Bacteroidia; order Sphingobacteriales; family Sphingobacteriaceae; genus Mucilaginibacter. The sequence continues at coordinate 3,912 of CAXTCH010000074.1, read as the reverse complement.
GCTAAAAATGCGGTTACGTTTAATTTTTGCCAGGTGGCCAGTTCATTAAGTACCACTACAGCAATTTTATTTTCGTGCATAAGAATAAGTGTTAATTTAAATATTAAGCGCCATCTGAATATTGCAGCGCTCATAAGGGGTAGGGTGGCCCGCTACCTTTTTAAAACCCAGTTTATGGTACAGGTTGATAGCCGGTTTGAGCAGAGTGTTACTTTCCAGGTACAGCTTTTTGGCGCCCAATGATTTTGCCTTGCTGATGGCCGCCTGACCTAATAACCAGCCGATGTTTTTACCCTGTGCGTTGGGCGATACCGCCATTTTAACCAGTTCAAAATCATACTCAGGGTGATTAAGTTTTAAAAGGGCGCAAACCCCTGCCGGTTCGTTGTGATATAAGGCCACCAGGATGACGCCACCGGGTTGCAGGATGTATTTTTCAGGGTAGTCCAGCGCTTTATAATCAGCTTCTTCCATCTTAAAGTAACGCGAAATCCATTCTTCATTAAGCGCTTTAAAGGCAGCTTTGTATTGAGGCTGATACTCCACAATTTGCACCTGCTGACTTTCGCGCAGCTTTTGCTGCTCTTTCACGCGCTGCAAAAGGGTTTTCTGCTCCAGTAGAAATTCCCATTCGGCTATGGCTTTCCATAAATCATGACTGGCCTGTGCCGAAATCTCTTCTACCGCCCGGGTAACGTCGGTATACTGATCCTGTATGTTTATGGCAATATCTTTACCTTTTTCGGAAAGACTGATCACATTCCGGCGACCGTCGGCCGCGTCTTTACTTTCTGTCACCAGTTTTTTCTTCAGCATCTCCCCGATAATTTTACTTACTGAGGGATGGGAGTGGCCAATTTCGCGGGCTAAAGCCGTTATGGTTTTGGCCTCGCCTTTTGATAAAGCATAAAATACCGGGAACCATTTGGGCTGTAGGTCGATATCATAGAGTTGGTAAATTTGTGCTGCATCTTCTGTTACCCGGTCTGTTAGTCTCCTCAACCGGCTGCCTATAGCCATTTTACCTGCATTATCAAAAAAGCTCATATTGTATTCTTAATTACGTAACTAGTTACGAAATTATAAACAGAAGGATTTACTTGTTCAAATTTTAGTGAAAAAAACCTATTTAAAAAATGACAAGATAATATAACAGCATTAATATCAGTGGTGAGTAAGCAGGATGATCTGTTTAACCACATGATAAGCGGCAAACCCAAAAAACAGTATAGCAATGCTGGTATTGATAATTTGTGTGCTCAAGGCAAACTTATTTTGAATATAGGTAGCTGATTTGGCATAGGCCAGTAAACACAAAAAAGCGCCTGCGGCCGACCCTAAACTAAAAATGACCAGCGCCAGGTGACCCGAAATAATCCAGCCGTGCGAAATGACATACGTGCCGGCAATCATCCAGAAGGGAATTTGCATGGGGTTTAAAAAACCCAGCAGGATGCCGTAGCGCACACTTTCCTTATCCGAATATTCGGCTTTGGGCGGATTGTTGCGGTTGAGCCAGGTAATAGTGCCCAAGGTACCGAACAGTACAATCATTACCCAGTCGATAATGGTATTGATATGGGCCTGCTGTGATAGCCATTTGGCGGCATGCATCACAAAAAAAGTAAAGAAGAACTCCACGCTCGAAAAGGCGGTAATAAACCGCAACGCCTGTTTCATGCCCCGGTTAATGGTAAGCTGGGTAAGCGTCAGGTTGATATTGCCTGGCGGGATGTACCCGATAAAGTTGGCTATCAGTCCCACAAAAAAGGTGAGGAAAATCATGCCTCAAAAATAAATTTTTAAGGTTACCTAATGTAAAACCCAAAAGGAAATTAGCTTTACTTTGCAAAAATTTTTTGGCATGCCTCATCCACGTATTATTTCCCTGTTACCTGCCGCTACCGAAATGGTATGCGCCCTTGGATTGGAAGACCAACTGGTGGGCCGCTCGCACGAATGTGATTACCCAGAAAGCGTAAAAGCGCTGCCGGTATGCTCAACGGCTAACCTGCCCGATAACTTAAGCAGTTGGGAGATAGACCGCCGGGTAAAGGAAATTTTAAGCGATGCCTTATCCGTATACACCGTAAACCGCGAGCAGATTAAGCAACTGCAGCCCGACGTGGTGCTTACCCAGGCACAATGCGAAGTATGCGCCGTAGCCCTGCCCGAGGTGGAGCAGGCGCTGAACAATTACCTGGAAAGGCCGGCACAAATTATTTCCCTGCAACCTGCAAGGCTCCATGATATTTTCGGCAATATCAATGAAGTTGCCGAAGCAATAGATGCAAAGCCGCAAGGCGACCAGTTGGTAGAGGACTTACAGGAGCGCCTGGACCTGATACGCCACAAACTTAAATTTATAGAAAACCGGCCCACCGTAGCCTGCATTGAATGGCTGGAGCCGCTTATGATTTCGGGTAACTGGATACCTGAACTGGTAGAAATTGCAGGCGGCACACCTGTTCTAAGTACCGCCGGCCGGCACTCGCCCCGTATTGAATGGATTGACCTGCGTTTGGCCGACCCGGAAATTATGGTGGTGATGCCCTGTGGATTTTCTATCGAGCGCACACTTAAAGAAATGGACATCCTATTACAGCTACCTGGTTTTGCCGACCTGCAGGCTGTAAAAAACAAACGCCTCTACATTGCCGACGGCAACCAATACTTCAACCGCCCCGGCCCCCGCATTGTAGACTCAGCCGAAATACTGGCGGAAATCATCTACCCCAAGCAATTTATTTTTGGGTACGAAGGAGAGGGATGGATTAAATTTGAGGTGTAAAAAGGCAGATATTTAATCCTAATGCTGCTCAATAGGAAGTAGCACAACACATTCATTATTAAAGTTAGCGCTTTAAGTGCTGCCCTGCAATTCCCGGTAGTGTCTCAGTTTGAATTTTATTTATTTAGAATGCTTGAGCGATTATGCATAGCTTTGTGTTATCGCGAAAAAATTTAAACCAACTGGCTAAGTTCATCGTTGAGCAGGCTACGGACGAAGATAAAGAGGAAACCCCACAACCGGAAAAGAACCCTGCAGCGGTAGCAGGGTTGACTAAAAACTTTATGAGCATCGAAGATATTGTAAAGCTAACTGACTGATTTGTATAACTTATGATTATATTTAAGCCACTTGATATGTGGCTTTTTTTATACCTTAACTTCAAATAATGTTGTGAAATTTAATATACAGCACCTGATTATAACGATGGTTATTTATTTAGGTCTGACCTATTTAATAACAAAATACCTTATGTTCATTTTGATTTGGATGTACTTTGGTGAGTTCTCACATCCTAAAAGCTGGGCTATATATATAAACATGTTTCTCTTTTGTGCTGCAATTATATTCCTGTTCCCATTTCTAATTTATACGACAAGAGCAAATTATCAAAAGGGGGATCGGGCAAAGATGAATGACTATTTTATAGTGGGAAGTTCGGTAATTCTATTTAACGCTTTTTTGGTGTTACAATTATACTTCTTTGGTTAAAATTCAAACTGAGACGCTACCCAATTCCCCTCTCGAGAGTGGAAGCACTGCAGCTGCAAGTTTGCAGCAACGCTCACGGGGGTGTTTTAGCGCTATTGATTTACACCCTTTTCACGGCATTTACAAAGAGAAACATCTCAATCAGGTCATTGCGAGGAACGAACCCATTGCACGGAGGCATAGCGGCCCTGTATAGCATGCGTTGGGTTCGTTCCTTGCAATGACATAGTTTGACTTTTATAAGATTTCATTACACTTACATTCAACCATCGTTAAGGTGGTATTCTTAGTAGAGGCCAACGAAACTCAGAATAACAAATTAATTAATTAATTAGTGTTGCGTAGTGTTGCACACTGTTGCATAGTGTTGCAGGGCGTTGCATACTGTTGCAGGTGTTGCACCTGTTGCA
>CAXTCH010000073.1:1534-11122 GCA_964241945.1 uncultured Mucilaginibacter sp. | reverse complement strand
TTTGCAATATGCCCGGCGTGAGGTTATATTGTGCCAGCTTGGTATAGTTCGGCATAATATTTACGGAGGGGCCGGCAATTACAATGCCGTCAAATACATCGGCCGTACCCTTTACGTTGGTGGCAATTGCCGCTACTTGTTTCGCCAGCGTTTGCAGCTTGGACTGGTCATCGCCAAAAATCTTAATCTCGATGGGTTGGGTGGAGGTCATCAAATCGCCCAACATATCGCCGATTACCTGACCAAAATCCACCCGCAGCGCAGGTTGGGAGGCTTCTATCTCCTGCCGCAGTTCGCTGATCACCTCCTCGGTGCTTTGCTTATGGCCCTGCTTTAACTGTATCAGGTAATCACCGGTATTAGGCTCCGTGATAAAAAAACCCATCTGCGTACCAGTGCGGCGCGAATAGGCGGCTACCTCCGGCTCTTTGATGCTGAGCTTTTCAATCTCGCGCAGCATACGGTCGGTTTCCTCCAGTGACGTGCCGGGCGGAGAGGTATAATCCAGCACAATGCTGCCCTCGTCCATATCGGGTAAAAAGCCGGTGGCCAGTTGGCCGGGGATAAATACAATAACCAGTACCAGCACTACCATGAGTGCAATGCTGATGTAGGGGCGCAGGATGAAAAATGACACCCACCTTTGCTTTTTTACTCCGTGCGCCTCCTCTTTCTTTTCAGCCTTATTAGTTCGCTTATTCCGGCTGAGCATGAGGTAAATCACTGGCAGACCCATCCAGGTAACGAAGAAAGAGCATACCAGCGTTAATATCATGGTATTGGTCATTACTTTAAAATAGGCCCCAGCCACGCCGCTCATCAGTACAAAGGGAATAAAGATCACGATGGTACTGATGGAAGAGCCCACCATGGCCGGCAGCAGGTAGCCGATGGCCTTTTGCACCAGCGTACGGGTGGGCTCATCGGGGTGCTCCTCGTGCGTGCGGTGAATTTGCTCCACCACCACAATGGCATCGTCAATGATCAAGCCTATGGCGGCGGCAATGGCGCCCAGCGTCATGATGTTAAGCGTATATCCGAACGCATAAAGGAAGATAAGCGTAAGCCCCAGGGTAACAGGGATGGTAATCAAAATGGTAGCGCTGGCCTTAAGCGAGCGCAGGAAGATAATGGCCACGATAATGGCCAACGCCAGCCCGATCCATAAGCTATCGCTCACGCTTTTTACCGATTCATTTACAAAGTCGGCCTGCACATAATAGGGCTTAATGGTGACGTCTTTTGGCAGTATCCGTTGCAAATCGTGCACCTTTAACGCCATCGCTTTTGACAGGGTAATCAGGTTGGCATTGGGCTGTTTGATGACGGCAATGAGTACGCCCTCATGCCCGTTGGCGTTGATCTTGGTGTATTCGATGCCGGGCTGCACCTGGACCTCAGCAATATCTTGAAGTAAAATGACCCGCTTGCGGTTGCTCACCACCAGTTGCTGCAGCTGGTCCATGGCGTTCACGGTGGCATCCGTTACGGTGAGGTATAGCATTTTGTAATCAGCCAGGTACCCCTCCGATTTAATAAAATCCGTTTGGCCCAAGGTATTGCTCACCATATCGGGCGTAAGGCCCAAGGCGCTCATTTTTTGTCGGTTAAGCACCAGCCAGTACTCTTTGGTTTTGCCGCCGATAACGCGTATCTCCGAAACCCCGCCCACCTGCGACAGGAATGGTTTTACCGTGTACAAAGCCAGCTGCTTAAGCTCGATGGGCGATTTGCTATGGCTCTCCAAGGTATAGCCGCTCACCGGCAGGATGGAAGGGTTCATTTTCTCCACCGTGATGTTCACATCGGCCGGCAGGTCGTTCTTTATCTGCGCCAAACTGGCCTGTATGCGCTGCTCGCTAAGGTTAATATCGGCATTCCAGTTCATGAAGGCCGATATTTCGCAGCTGCCCCGGCTGGTGGTGCTGCGCACATATTGCAGGTCGGGCACCTGCTTAATGGCGTTTTCCAACGGTTTAGTAACCGTGATCATCATCTTGTTCACCGGCTGCAGGCCCTCATCGGCAATCACCTTGATCTTGGGAAAAGTAATTTCGGGGAACAGGGAGGTTTGCAGGCGGGAATAAGCGAAGGCGCCGCCCATCAGGATGAGGAACAATACCAGGCTAACCGGCTTGCGGTGCTTTACAAAAAAGTTTTCTTTATTCATGAGCTTTCACCACTTTAACTTTTGCGGTATCAGGCAAGCCGTAATTGCCGGTTACTGCAATGCGGTCGGATGGGTTAAACTGAGGCGATAAAATCTCGATCCGTCCGCCGGATTCAATGCCTTTGCGAACAGGCACTTTAACTGCCGTGGTATCATTGATGAGTTTCATTACCCAAAATTCGGTTTGGGTTTCGTTGGATAGTAAGGCCGATTTTGGCAGGGAAGGCGCGTTACTCTTGGCAGTTTTTATCAGCCGGGCGCGGGCAATCAGGTTCTCGGGCAGAGGTTTTGCGTTATCCGTTTTTATCACCACGCTTTGCGTTTGCGCCAGGGTATCCACTGAGGGCATGATAGAACTGATATGCCCGTTGAGCTTTTCACCGTCGGGTAGGGTGAGTACCAAGGTCTGGTTATTGCTCACCAGGCTGCGCAGCTCAAACGGCACCTGCAATAAAAAGGCAAAGCTCGAACGATCGGAAATCACGGCCAGCTGTTCCCCGTCCTGCACGTAATCGCCCGCCTGGTGAACCAGTTGGGTAATGTAGCCGCTGCCGGAGGCCTTGATGCGGTTTACGCCCGAGAACTTAAAAGTGGTATCGAGCACATTAATGGTGTTGCCGATACTCTGCGCTTCTTTAGTTTTCAACGTAAACAGCAACTGGCCTTTACTTACATATTGCCCCGGTTTCACCAGCACCTGCCGGATGTACCCAATGGCATTGGCCTTTACAAAGTTTTTTTGCAGAAAGCTGGAGGTGGCGTTCAGGTTAATAGAGTCGGCCAGGGCGGCGGTCCGCACAGGCTCTACTGATACGGGTGTTTGTGAAGGTACATTGGCTTCCTCATCATCGCCGCCCCCGGCAGCAGAGTGGCAACCGGCAACGGCAAGCAAAACCGCTATGCTGCTCGCAAGTATATATTTTAGTCCGGGTATTACAAAAGTATTCATATTAACGGTTCCAGTAGTTAAGTTGATTGATGAGCTGCAGGCGGCTGATGATATTTTGTGTGAGCAGATTACGCACGCTGAGGTAACTGTTCACCGCCAGCACCAGGTCGGCTATGCGTAAATCGCCGGTTTGCAGGAGCTTGGTGTCCACTTTGATGAGGCTTTCTGAATATTTGAACTGATCCTGAATATCTGCAATCAATTGATCGTACGCTGTAATTTGCTGGTTCAGCTGGTTAATTTGCTGTGTGTACTGTCGGTTGAAAAACGACTTATAGTTTTGGCGTGTTTCCTCTTCAAGCGATAGCTTTTTATATAACAACTTGCGCTGTCCGCCGTCATAAATAGGAACCGACAGGCTGAAACCGGCGCTGGTGCCTACATGGTGGTACGGCGCTATGGTAAAATCAGTGTTCAAGCCCCCATCGGCAAATACGTTGGCCCGGGGGCGGTAGCTGTAATCCAGCAGCCGGCGGCTGTTTTGCAGCCGAAGGCTGTCTATGGTGTACTGGCGGAAGAAGATGCTTGTGCTGCGGTCGGCCGTTAGGCTGCGTTGCAGGCTGGGTTTGTCCAACTCAACTGTGCTGGTATCGGCTATACCAGAAAGGTAGTTCAGGGTAGCCAGGTCGGTTTCATATTGCAGTCGGGATTGAGCCAGTTGCAGCTGTGCCTGTTTCAATGTCACCAAAAAGGTGAGGTAATCACTCTGGCGGTATACATTGGAGCGGGTAAGCTTTTTGAGCATCATCTCTTCATTACCCAGCAGGTTAATGATCTCCTGATTAAACCGCTGCTGCTCCAGGCTCCCGTAAGCGGTAACATACTGGCCGGTAATGGTACGGCGCAAATCCTGCTCGGAAAGCTTAATGGTATTGCCTAAGGAATCTCTGGAAAAGCCAACGCTGGCAAACAAGGTAGTGAGGTAATTTTTGCCGATAAACGCTTTATTTACGGTTACCAACCCATCCAGCACATACTCGTTGGTGATGGCCGGGGCGTAGCCATAGCCATGTATCACAGGGGCATACAGGCCGCCGGCGCTTGCCGTAACCTGCAGCTTGTACCCTGCCCTGATGCGTATACTGTCCAAACGGGCTGCCAGCACCTGGTTATTTAAATCTTTAAGCAGCGGGCTGTTTCGGATGGCCGTTTCTAAGAAGTGATCGAGCATAGACGGCTGGGCATCTGCATGAGCACATAGTCCCACTATGATTATCAAAAAAATCCAGCATCTGCATAATAGGCGGCAGCTGGGCTTAATCGCACGCGACAGCTTGGGTAAGTCGTCGTCTTTTATCTTAATTGGTATCATTTGTTTTACCGCGGTCATCTTCGTTTAATGCAACAGCCTGGTGGACGTTGATAAGCCACTATATAGGCAAAATTGGCAGTAAAGTTTGGATTAATTCTGTAGTAAATCCATTAGTTTATTCAGTTTGGAAGTACACCGTAAAGTAGTGGAGATCATCTTTGAAATGGTATTGCAACCGAAAACCGCAATTTTCGCAGATCTGCCGCGTCAAAGTCAATCCCAAACCAATCCCTTCCGATTCGCTTGACTTGCGGAAACGCTGGAAAATTTGGTGTACATCTAGTGGTTCCGATCTTCCGGTATTGGAAATTTGCAAATAGAAGGCGGTCAGGCTAATCTTAATAGTGCCGCTCTCATAATTGTGGCGTATGGCGTTTCCTAAAAGATTGTTGATGAGCACATCAAAAAGGCTGCGGTCCATAGTAACTTGCCGGTGTATCAGGTCGGTTTCCACGTTTAAGTCTTTAACCGCAAACAATTCCTGAAACTGTGCAATACTGTCTTTCATCAACTCCTCAAAGGCTAACCGCTCGGGCTGGTTAATCAAATGGTTTTCCAGTTTGGTAAGCAGCAGCATCGCTTTGTTCATGCGGGTTAGCTTAGCCAGTATCTGATACTGGTCGTTCAGCAACTCACTTTGCCGGGCATCAAAACTGCCCGTCTGCAATAAGGTATCAAGTTTTGTACCCATAACCGCTAAAGGCGTCATCAGTTCATGTGAGGCATTCTCCATAAAGTTTTTAAGCTCCTGATAGTCTTGGTTGACCCTTTGGGCGAGTGCACCCACTACGGTATTCAGCTCGTTAAATTCATCAATGCCGGCCGGATGTGGGGTCAGACTGTTCTGTCCGGAAAGATTAAACTGCTTCATTTCGCCCAGGGTCAAATAAAATGGTTTCCACAGACGTTGAATAGTAAGACGGTTCACTATGAACAAGGCGGCAATAAGCAGTATAATCAGCGCCAGCATCACCGAAAAAATGATTTGGATGAGGTCTTCGGTCTCCACGGTAGACTCCATAATCGTGACCTGATATTGCTTACCGTTTACCATGACTGAGCTGATGAGTGTGCGCCCGTCCTCACTGCCATGTTCTTTGGGATTGCAGAATTTGGCATCAATAAACCGCCTGATGACCGGCTGCCTGCCTGTCTCTTTAAAGTAGATTTGCTGATCCTGTGACTGGAATTCCTGCGGCAGCCGGTGATTTAATTTAACGTAGTCAAAGATTTCATTTTCTTCTACCACCAAATCTTTATCGATCTGATAATTTAAAATAGCACTGATGCTATAGAAGTAAATGATACCTGCTATCGCAAAAATGATGGTTGTCGTGATCAGGCTCGTCCGGTTGTGTTTTTCCTCCAGCTTTATTTATTCCGCAAACCTATATCCCATACCATAACTGGCATGAATATAATCCTTACAACCGGCGTCCAGCAATTTTTTCCGCAGATTTTTGATATGCGAATAGATAAAATCAAAATTGTCGGTTAAATCGATGCCATCACCCCAGAGATGCTCGGCAATCGCATTCTTGGAAATCACCTTGTTTTTATTAGCTATAAAATAAAGCAGCAGGTTATACTCTTTGCGTGTCAGCTTAACCGGAGACTGGTGGATGAGGGCCGCCTGGTTTTGGGGATCAATCGCTATTTCGTTGAAAACTATGAACTGATTTCCTTCAAAAGATTTTCGGCGGATAATGGCTGCTACCCGCGCCCGAAGTTCGGCCAGGTGAAAAGGCTTGACCAGGTAATCGTCCGCACCAATATCCAGGCCGGTCAGCCGGTCGTCCAGGGCGTTACGCGCAGAAACGATGAGGATGCCGTCGGCGTGTCGATTTGATTTTATTGCCCGGACAATATCCAATCCGTTGCCGTTGGGCAGATTGATATCTAAAATTACACAGTCATAACGATACAAACTGACCTTTTGCAATCCGCTTGGGTAATCCGAGGCCACCTCGCAGATGTTGCCGGCTTCCGCAAAGTACTCCAGGATGCTGTCCCGCAATCCCGGTTCATCTTCCACAATTAATAGTTTCACAGTCTTTGCAATATTCTGGGGAAAAACTGGAGAAATCCTGTAGAATTACCTCCGGTTACATAATAAATTCTTAACGAAACTTTTGTATGAAAAGTTGATTTCTCTAAAAAATTGGTGTACATGTGGTGGATATATGCTCTAACATCGGCGCTGTTTGCTGCGCTGACGGCTATCTTTGCAAAACTGGGAATCAAGGGCGTAAATACGGATCTGGCAACTGCGATTCGGACGGTGGTAATTCTGTTGATCGCCTGGGGTATCGTATTCTTCCGGGGTGGAACACGGGATCTGCCTACGCTTACGCCTACTAATTGGCTGTTTCTGCTGCTTTCGGGTTGCGCCACCGGCTTGTCATGGATATTTTATTTTAAAGCGCTGCAGTTAGGTGAAGTATCACAGGTAGCCCCTGTGGATAAACTGAGTGTGGCGCTGGCCATTTTACTGTCTGCCATTTTTTTAGGCGAACCGCTTACTTTCAAAAACCTGCCGGGCGCAGCACTGATCATCGGCGGAACTTTTGTACTGATTTTATAATGAACCCGGCTTTTTGTTCGGTAAACATGAACAGGCTTTGCTCAGGGCAGCAGCTGCCACAGCTTAGGCAGGAAAATAATCAGGCCGCTGAGCAAAGCATTCAGCGCAATAACGGTAACTGCGCCTGCTGTCATATCTTTAATACGTCCTGCTTTTTCATGATAACCGGGGGATACAAAATCTACCAGCAGCTCAATGGCCGTATTGATGAGCTCGCCCGCCAGCACAAAGGCAATATCCAGGATCAGCCATAACCATTCGTTGGTACTGATGTGCAAAACTACCCCCAGCAGCAAAGCTACAACAGCTAAACTGCACTGCACCCGGAAATTAAGTTGTGTACGAAAGGCTGTACGCCAGCCCTGAAATGCATAAATAAAACTTTTGCGCAATTTGCTAAACATGGCGTTGTGCTAAAAAATGCCGCAAACTACAATAATTGAATGAAAAACAGGCATGATGGAAGGAAGGGTTGCCGGCAGCAGGCGTTGCGCATGAAAGTGTTCGAAGTGCCTGCAGCTAATTGGTTTTCACAAATTTATCATTTTGCCCGGCATACATTCGGTTTTCCTTAGCAGATTACCGTTTTTACCAAACTGCACGCTCCTCCCCTCATAACCAGCTTATTTTTCCTATCACGATCTGAAAGAGCCGCTTCTGCCATGAATCTGCATCACGCTATTCTCAATCATCATTTTTCTTACTCTTATCGTCCTGTGTACTACTTTAACGCTGAATGTTTTTAACAATAAAGCACGTTTTGAAAAAAACCGATGACAATCGCTTCATGCAGGGAACTCCCAATTTTCTACAGAATTGCAGCCGAACCTTGTAACAGGCATATGACACCAGCAGGAACTGGTATTTTCTGAAAAATTTTCCTTGCAGAAATTTATCCGTTAGCTGGGTAAGGGAAAAGCGTATCCGTTCGTATTGCCTGTACTGCAGGTAGTCTTTGCTTTCCATTCGGTTTTCGGCTTTATGAGCAATTACCTGTGGTATCAGTTCAACGGCAGGATTGCCTTTATTGCGGTAGCGCGGTTTTTTGCCAGTACTCACGGTAACTTCTTTCAATTGTGTGGTTACAGGAATCATCTTTACATTCAACTGCTGTTTCTTCCCCGGCCTTGATATTGATGATTAAGGTTTGGTAGCCGATGTACGAAAATTGAAGGCGATGAAAAGTTCCATTTGCACTCAGGTGATACTTTCCATTTGCATCTGAGCTGGTGCCAAAGGATGTTCCTGGGAAACCGATGCTGATATAAGGCAACGGTTGACCGTTGGTTGCGTCAGTAACCAAGCCGCTGACCTGGGTGAAGGTCGTATCCTGATTGTTTGTGGGCTTATATTGTATGCCCGTAACGGGTTCTGCTTCTGCCCAAGGGATGCAACAAAAGATAAGTGAAAAAATTAACGTAAAAACATACACCCACCGGGGACAAAATGGTGATTTATCACTCTTGGCCGATTTGAAATTTAAGGGTTCCCCAGCGGCAGTTAACAAACTATCCGGTAAATGGATCAGCAAAGCACCGGCATACTGGCAACAAAAATGTTTATGAAAAGGGACTTTTACTAAAAGCAGCATGTCATTGTGTAAATGGATAGCATGGACTTGTCAGGTTTCTCCGCTGCTATCTGTTTCATTAGTAAAAGTTTGTTATAGGCTGTTGAATTATGTTTACGTTAATCCTGTAGTTTGTTTGAAACCATCATTACGAGCTTTGCAAAACCATTGCGCCGTAGTAAAAGCATGGCTGCATGTTACATTTGTTACAAACTTGTATTGCGATTTTGTAGAAAATTAGGCAGAGGCAGCAAAAAGTGTAAAAAATCGAATGTTAAAGATTTCAACAAGCGGGCATTGAGGCTATGCCAGGCAGATCAGTTGTATTACCGGAAAAGTGTGATTATCAGATACACTTGGATGGGAAGATATTGGCTTATTTGTAACATATCTATGCCTTAAACAGGTTTACTTTTCATTTTCAGTTTTTCAACAGAATCGGCCGCTACTTTTGGAGCTTGATTATTCGGAACTATTTATGAAATACCTTTTCCTCCTACTGTTGCTTAGTTTTTTCAGTTCCTCACTGCGGGCACAATCTGCCGCAGGCGCCAAAGGAAGCATTAGCGGGACGGTTGTCGACTCGTTAAGTAAAGCTCCGGTTGATTTTGCTACCATCAGTATATATAAAACAGGGAGTAAGAGCCCGTTCAACGGCATCAGTGCCGATCCTAAAGGACATTTTCTCATCAATGGCTTACCGGCAGGTACTTATAAGGTCACTATTGATTTTTTAGGATACCGCGAAAAAGTTTTCAACGCCGTTACCATTAGCAACGCGGCTCCGGCTGTTGCGCTTGGCACCATTCGTTTGGCATCTACCTCCAGGCAGCTCAATGATGTAACCATCACAGCTAAGCCGCCTGTGATACAAAATAAGATTGACAAGATGGTTTATGATGCCGCTAATGACCTTACCGCACAGGGAGGGGTAGCGCTCGACGTGCTTAAAAAAGTACCCATGATCAGTGTGGACATTGATGGGAACGTAGAACTGCAGGGA
>CAXTCH010000073.1:0-1524 GCA_964241945.1 uncultured Mucilaginibacter sp. | reverse complement strand
TCTCATCAATGGCAAGCCTTCCAGCATCTTCGGAGCAAGCCTTAGCGATGCGTTGCAATCCATTCCGGCCAGCCAGATTAAAGCTATTGAAGTGATTACCAGCCCTGGCGCTAAATACGATGCCAACGGTACAGGCGGAATCATCAATATTGTGTTAAAGGACAACCGGGTACAGGGCATCAACGGCAGCATTAATCTTTCGGCCGGCAGCCGGCTGGAAAACGGATCAGTAAACCTGAACGCGCGTAAAGGAAACTTCGGTGTTGGCTTATTCTTTAGCGGTAATGCTCAACTGCGTACCACCACAAAAAACACCACCAACCGTACTTCCTACTCGCAAACCCGCGATACGGTGAATCAACTGTTGCAACAGGGCAGCAATCCTTTTACCCGGAGCGGATATCAATCCGGACTGAACCTCAACTGGACCCTTACCCCTAAAGACGAGCTTACCGGCACTGTTGGCTTCAATCATTTCGGCAACCACGGTACCGGAGCAACTTATCAGGATCAGCAGTCGGCGCTGGCTTCGGGCAATGTGCTGTCGGAGGTGATGAGCACTCGTACCTCGGCAAGCCGGAGCAGCTTTAACAGCATAGACTGGAGTTTAGGCTATAAAAAGACGTTTAAGAAAGAGGGGCAGGAACTGGACGTACTTTACACTTCGAGCTATGGCAGCAATACTTTAACGTCTTCCCAGCTGTCTACTTATCAATCCGGCGGTTATCCGGCCTCGGGCATACAAAACAACAACCCGGGGCATGATCATCAAACAGAACTATCCGTTGATTATACACAACCCGTCAGCAAAGGCTTTACGCTGGAAACCGGAGCGAAATTAGTTACCGAGAATTTGACCAACAGCGTTTATACGGACACCCTATTAAATAATGGAAATTACATCACCAATGCAGGACAAACTTATGGCTTTAATTATAAGCGAAATGTATATGCCGGCTATTTGTCAACTTCGTTCTCTTTTTTTAAAGATTTTCTGAACGGCAGGGCCGGTTTGCGTTATGAACGGACCAATACCTCCGCTGATTTTGGCGGCGAAGCCATCCCCGGTTATAATACCTTTGCCCCTTCTTTTACTTTACAGCATAAGTTCAGCGAAAGCCAGTCGCTTAAACTCTCCTATAGCTACCGGATTGAACGCCCTGACTACGGCGATCTGAATCCTTTTTTTAACATCAGCGACCCGCATAACATCAGCACGGGCAACCCGCTGCTGAAACCCGAAATAGGCCATAACTACGAAATCGGGTACAGCAAAACCTTTAAGAATGGCGGCAACCTATATTTTGCAGGCTTTTACCGTTACAACACCAACGATATACAGTCACTAACCACTTATTATGATGTACTTGATGTGAACGGAACTGCCTACCCTTCCGTTTCCCTAACGCAACGATTTAACATCGGCTCGCAAACCGGCATCGGCGCTAATTTTTTTGGTTCTGTTCCCGTTACCGATAAACTGAATCTCCGGTCTAACATTCAGTTAGGCGAACGCAATAACAG
>CAXTCH010000072.1:0-11189 GCA_964241945.1 uncultured Mucilaginibacter sp. | reverse complement strand
CAGCAGCAGCAGCAGCAGCACGACAAATGCATGCATATACAGCATGTTATGGCCTAAAAATCGGCCTTGTATATAGCCCCGGCCGCTGTTGTTAAACATATCGGTACCGGTACCCGGCAGGTCCAGATACGGTACATCACCGCGGGTAAACCACAGGATACTCCACAGCGCCAGTACGTTGTTGTTATCGGGCGACAGCCGGATGTACCTGCGCAAATCAAACTGCAACGATTGCCAGTGGGTATTACTGCCGAGCCCGACGGTATTATCGCGGTAAACCACATTTACAAAACCGCCACCCAAGGGGTTGATGATGTTGCGGCGGTTATCAAAGCTTAAATCGAGGTTGAAACCTGATGACGTGGAGGCGGTGCGAAAACCATAGGTGGTAAAATCAGAAATGGTATGGTCGGTGTTGCCGGCCTGGCTGATGCCATAATGGTAATCCAGGTTATAACCTGCACCGGCATAAAAATCGCCCACCAGCTTTTTATACACGGTAATATAATTGCGCACATATTTAAAATCAATCCGGTTGGCTTTGCCGGCCTGATTTAAGGTACCTAATCCATAGGTGTCTTCCGGAAAGCGCTCCCAGCGGGTATCGGTAACCAGCTTGTACTGGTTATCCGCAAACCATATATCGCCCCGGAAAAGGGCTACCTTTTGCTTTTTGGTATCAATTGCAAAATCGCTGCTGATGGCCGAGTAATTCTCCGTATGCTTTTTGGTGGTATAAAAGCCTACATTGCTACTAAAATCAGCCTGAAAGCCGGTGGTCAGCGAATAGCTTACAGAAGGGATGGCGCTAAAGCTGGCCTTTTTAGCCACCTCGCGGCCGTTGGTTGAGTCACTGATATGAAACAATTTCACAATCACATCAATTAAATCCCGCTGCCTGGATGAATCAATCGGAGCCGTGGTCTCCTGGTGGTTGGTTGTAGTGATGTGTGAAGAGTCGCGTTGAGCCGAGCAGGTCAGCGTTCCGGAAATCAGCGCCAGGCTAAGTAAGAGGTAAACAGGTTTCAATCAGTTAGCAATAAAGGTTTGTACAAAGATAAAATAACAATGTGGAAACAAAGGCAGATGGAAAGCGGATGATAATGTTTTCTTTCAATTCAGTATCTTTGAATATGAACGGTGATGAAAATATAGCAAATGTGTTGAACGAACAGCAAGTACTCATGTTGCGGCTGTTGAAAAACCCACTGCCTGAAGCCGATTTTAAACAAATCAGAAAGTTGGCAGTGCAGCTATTGGCCAAACAATTAGACGAGACCCTGGAGGGTTGGGAAAAGGAAAATCAAATTAATGAGGAAAGCTACAAGCAGTTAAGCCATACGCATTTCCGTTCTGCAACTAATGCGTCTTAATGAGGGTTGTTTTAGACTCTAACGTTTTATTAGTATCCATAGGTAGAAGAAGCCAGTACCGGCCTATTTGGAGTGCCTTTGTTACCGGACTTTATCAGTTAGTTATATCGAATGAAGTGTTAAGCGAATACGAGGAAATACTACAGCAATATTCAGCTCCGGGTGCCGCAGAAATAGTTTTAGAAATTTTTACTGAATCGCCGGATGTTATATTTCAACAAGTATATTACAACTGGAATATGATTAAGAATGATCCGGAAGATAATAAATTTTTCGATATAGCGGTTGCTGCCGGTGTGGATTATTTAGTAACCAACGATGCACATTTTGATATAGCAAAGTCCCTTACCTTTCCCGCAATAAAAATTATTACCGCAGATGAATTTTTGAAACTGCTTTAATTATCAAATTCAAACAAACGATAAGTGTTTCTGCTTAATTGGGTATGTTACCTCTATTAACAGCTGCTCAGATACACGAAGCCGACGCCTATACGATCTCTCATGAACCTGTTTTATCCCTTGATTTGATGGAGCGGGCGTCCAGAGCTTTTACCGGCTGGTTTATCAATCACTTTCCGGATAAAAATCAAAGCATTTCCTTGTACTGTGGCACCGGCAACAACGGCGGCGACGGCTTAGCCATTGCCCGTTTACTGCACGAGCATGGTTACCGGCACATCAGCATAAAAATAGTCCGTTTTTCAGATAAAGCCACCGCTGATTTTAATACCAACCTGCAGCGCCTGCAAAATACTCATGGCTTTATTCTGCAAGAGTTGGCAAAAGGCCAGGCTTTCCCGGTAGAACAAAGTCAGCTGATTATAGATGCATTGCTGGGCAGTGGCTTAAACAAGCCGCTTAGCGGCGACTATGAGCGCCTGATAAAGCAATTGAATGAACTAAAGGCGATTAAAGTATCGGTGGATATTCCTACCGGGTTGCCATCTGAAGGAGATATCGACACTGAAGCTACAGTTTTTGAGGCCGATTTGGTGATCACCTTCCAGCAGCCCAAAATTAATTTTTTGTTGCCGGAGTCAAGTAAATATGTAAAGTGCTGGGAGGCAGTGAATATTGGTATAGATGAGGGGTACACGCAGTCTTTGCAGTCGCCCTATCAATTGGTGCAGGAAAAAGATATCCGGCAGATATTACACCCGCGTAAGCGATTTAGTAATAAAGGAACTTACGGACACGCCTTAATTGTAGCCGGACAAGCCAAAACTATGGGCGCTGCGCTTATTTGCTCTTCGGCTTGTGCTTATGCAGGGGCTGGTTTAACTACAGCCTGCATTCCTGAAAGCGGATTGGCAGCGCTCAATACGCATCAGCCCGAAGTAATGGCCGTGGTACGGCAGGGCAGTGAAAAGCCGGATATTGAATGGGACAAGTTTACTACAATGGGCATCGGTCCGGGTTTGGGAAAAGATGACCAGACTTTGGCTTTATTAAAAGACATTTTTACTAATTATAAAAAACCGGTGGTAGTAGATGCAGATGCCTTGAATTTACTGGCAGAACATAAAGACGTGCTGGACCTGCTGCCGGAAGGCAGCGTACTTACCCCGCACATGAAGGAGTTTGACCGCTTGTTTGGCCAACACACAACCTGGTGGCAACGCCTGCAAACGCAAAGACAAAAAGCCGCGGAACTAAAAATTTGTATTGTACTAAAAAATGATTACACCATCACCGCTACACCGGAGGGCAAACTGTATTTTAACTCGACCAGCAATGCTGCAATGGCCAGCGGTGGAATGGGCGATGCGCTGACCGGTATCATCACGGCCCTGATTGCCCAAAAGCACTCGCCGGAGGACGCCTGTATTTTAGGCAACTATATTCATGGTAAGGCAGGCGATGAACTGGCGCTGCCTAACCGTATGATGACGGTATTGCCTACTAAACTGATAGCGCAACTGCCTGTTACTATGGCGCGACTGGCTGCCGGGTAAATAAAAAACGGCTGCAAGTATTCGTGCAGCCGCTAACTATTAACTGATTTTATAAAGAACAAAATACTACGTACAATTTTATGATGTAACTATAAGACGCTATTATTAAGTCTTAGTTACTGTACAATTAAAAAAACTTTTAGTTTACTTAAAATGCTGAAATTTAACGCTTTGATGGATTTTAATTTGCAACAATTGTTTGACAGTAGCTGGCATCATTTATCAGAAGGCAGCCGGCAGCCCGATCATGCTTACCATAACATGGTCGCGGCTAATGAAGCTGCCGCTATCAATCTGTATACAGTAGTACTGCGCGACATTAAGTTGGATGACCATCAGGTAATTTTTTATACTGATGCCCGCTCAGAGAAGGTTGGTGAACTGCAGCAAGATAACCGGATGAGCGCCCTGTTTTATGACCATGAGCATCATCGACAGCTCATTGTAAAAGGTAAGGCGGTCATACATCAGCAGGATGAAATTAGTTTAGCGTACTGGACACAATCGGGCTTTAAAGGGCGCAATTCCTATCTAGCCGAACAACCGCCTTCAACACCGGCCGATAAGCCTACAGATGGCCTGGAATATTTGCAGGGCGTAAAGTTCGCAGATGAAGATCTCGAAGGTTATCAAAACTTTGCCGTCGTCATTTTGCAGGCCGAAGCTTTTGAATATTTACAGCTTAGTCGTGATGAAGGCAATCGCAGGGCCCGGTTCAGCATAAAAGCCGGGGAGTGGGAGGGAAGCTGGATTATACCGTAATCATTCAAATAAAAATGTCCTTCTAAATGACAGCGAAGAATCTGTACAATTGTATAACCCATGTACAGATTCTTTGCTGTCGCTCAGAATAACAAAATTTTTTTATAAGAAATTGAACTTTTATAATTTTCCCATCACCATCATTTCGGTAAGCGTGGGGTTAACACTGCCACCGCGAGGCTCAAGGGTTACGGCAAAAGCATCTGCTTCACCAATCGATTTCATTACGAGCATATCCTGGTCGGCAGAATCAACTTCATTGGCATCAAACACGCCTAAATCTACCGGCTTACCTTTTACCAAAGCCCAAAGCTGGTATTGGTGCTGCGCATCATTTTTAGGCAAATCCATGTGCTGAGGACTCAACATTACTTTCTTCTTAGCCGGGTTCCAGGCCAGCATCATGCTTGATGAAGGTGATTTAGGCAAACCTTTCAATGTAATCCGTTTGTAGGCATCGCCCCGATATACATCCAGCTCTTCATTTTTAAACTGTACGGTTTTGCTGTAATGCTCGTTTTGCAGTTGCAGCGATAACAACTGCCCGTTGGCCCTTTGCAGGCTTTGGTATACCGTAGCTAGCGCAGCCACACTCAGGCATAATAGCAATAATGAGGCCGCGAAGGCATATTTGTAAAATGTAGTTTTGCGTTGTGTAGTCATGGAAACTACCCGGGCTTCGCTGTCAGCACCCCGCTTGGGGGCAGCAGTGGCCACAAAAGTGCGGTCATCACCTAAGTTGGTAACCAGGCTGTTCATTACACGCTGCCGCAAATTTTCTGATGGTTCAACCGCATTTTCTTCAGCATAAGCTTCAAGGGAATTTTCGATAGCGCTGAGTTCATCCCTTATCTCCTGATGCCCGGCCGCCATGGCTTCCACTTCAAGCCGCTCTTCCGGGCTTAAAGCGCCAAGCGCGTACATTTCCAATACGCCCGATTCAATGTATGTTTTGATAGATGATTCCACTTTAATTAAAATGTTTTCTTAACTGCTGTATAGCCATACGCAAGCGGGTTTTGATAGTACCTAAAGGTATGCCCAGCTCATCGGCGGCTTCTACATGCGTGTAGCCTTTAAAATAAATTAAGTCAAGAATCAGTTTTTGCTCGGGTCGCAGCGTTTCAACCAAATCTTTCAAGCCAAGTAGTTCCGGTTTGTAAACCGTGTTCCTTTGCTCGTCTATGAAAGTTACGTTATTTTCAATCTCTTGGTTTTTTGATTGGTTCCTAAAATCTTTGGATCGTATCTTATCTATCGCCATATTGCGGGCAATATTAATCATCCAGGTAAACAGGCGCCCCCTCTCGGCGCTGTAGCCCGAAAACGAATTCCATATTTTAATAAAAGTTTCCTGCAATACGTCTTCGGCTATTGCTTCGTCAGTAACAATGCGCGATATTACACCAAACAAGGCAGCCGAATACATATCATACAGGGCCTCAATCGCCACTTTCTCGCGGCGGCTTAAGCCTAGTATCAACTCCTCTTCGCTTAGGGTTATTTTGTGTTTCTTGGTCAAGGTTGTGAAAATAGAAAGGATTTTTTACAAATCAAACAAGTGTTTTTCAGCATGATAGGATGAACGTACCAGCGGCCCACTTTCTACATACCGGAAACCTTTGGCCAAGCCGATTTCTTTATAACGATTAAACTGTTCGGGCGTAATCCAATCCACTACCGGGTGATGACTGCGGGTGGGTTGCAGGTACTGGCCCAGCGTTAGTATTTGTACGCCGGCCTCCAGTAAATCGTCCATGGCCTGTAATACATCTTCTTCGTATTCACCGAGGCCCAGCATAATACCCGATTTGGTACGCAGTCCGGCTTCCGAGATATGTTTTAAGCACTCCAAACTGCGATCATATTTGGCCTGGATACGTACCTCGCGGGTTAAACGGCGCACGGTTTCCAGGTTATGCGATACCACTTCAGGACGTACTTCCAATACGCGCTCCAGGTTAGCCCAGATACCCCTGAAGTCGGGTAATAGCGTCTCTAAAGTCGTATTCGGGCTTTCCCGGCGGATGGCATTGATGGTTTCTGCCCAAATGGTTGAGCCGCCGTCCTTCAGGTCGTCGCGATCAACAGAGGTGATAACACAGTGCTTTACCTGCATTAGCTTTACCGAGTTGGCCACGCGGTTAGGCTCATCCATATCCACTGCCAGCGGCCGGCCGGTAGCTACCGCGCAAAAAGAGCAGGAACGGGTGCAGATGTTACCTAAAATCATAAACGTAGCGGTACCTGCACCCCAGCACTCACCCATATTGGGGCAGTTACCACTTTCGCAAATGGTGTGCAGTTTATGGGTGTCAACAAGGCTGCGTACCTGTGCATACTCTTTACCTACTGGAAGCTTCACACGCAGCCAGTCGGGCTTACGTTGGGTTTGGCTTACAGGGATTACCGGCAAATCAATCATAATACAAAAATAGCCAAATTTATGTAATTGGTTATATAGGCCTAAAGTGTTACCTGTAAATGATAATCACCAGAGAGCGGCCCGATATTTATAGAGTATACGATAATATGAGTGCGTTGTTATAATTGCTAAAACGTTTTTATGTTGGATGAATGCTGTTATTTAAATCCATTAGTTTTAATCAAACATCCGCACAAACTTCAGCTTAAGGGTTTCTGGCAGCTGCTGTTTACCAGAGTAACATATTCTGATGAATAACCCGCTATATATTAAGCCGTATACCCGTTAAAACTTATATGAAGTTAGCTACATTTGTATACCAACCCCTATACATATAATTATGGCAACTATAGAAACCACTTATTTAGGCGACCTGCGCACTGAGGCTACGCACTTGCAATCGGGTACTAAAATACTTTCGGATGCACCTACCGATAACCAGGGCAAGGGTGAAGCATTTTCGCCTACTGATTTATTAGCCTCATCACTGGCCAGTTGTATGATGACCATTATGGGTATTGCCAGCCGTACACATAACATCGATATGGATGGCACCACCTGCGAGGTAACCAAAATTATGTCGTCTGAACCGCCGCGCCGGGTGGCAGAAATTATTTTGAACCTGCGCTTTCCAAAAACGTACAGTGACAGGGAAAAGCAAATATTAGAAAAGGCAGCCTACAACTGCCCTATTGTTTTAAGCCTGCACCCGGATTTGAAGAAGACCGTCAATTTTGGCTGGTAAATAAAAAACGCCGCTCAGATAGAGCGGCGTTTTTATTATAATATCTAGTATGTCATTGCAAAGAACGAAGCAACCTCGTAGCTATGCTTTTTTACCTGATTTACCGCAATGGCATGGTTTTAAATTTTATTACTGTACCATTTCCAGCGTATCATCTACCGAGATTCCACCGTGCGACTGATCCAGGATACACTCACCGTTCTTGATCAGCAACAGTTGCGGCGATTCATGATGCACCTGAAAATCACTGGCTACCTGGTTTGATAACTCGCGAAACTTGATCAGATCCAGAAAATACAGCGGAATACTGCCGGGCAATTTCTCCCAATCCAGTTCAAAGCGCCGTTTGGCCATCATACTAATGGAGCAGCGGGTACTGTGTTTAAAAATAATTGCGTAACCTTCGTGTGCCTTTATCTCATTTAGCTGATCGGCCGAATTTAACATTGTCCAACTCATATCCTATACATCATAAAATCTGTTCCAAAAATACAGCTAAACTCATAGTTGATAAAAAGAACAGTTTTAAAATGACACTTAAATGTTAACGGCTATGGTGAGGATAGGTTCCATAAGCAGGGCACAATTTGTTAGAGCAAGAAGTTAAACCACCCAGCACTACGGCAAATAAGCCGATACAGATCAATTTTTTCATATTGTTTTATTCAAGTACCGTATACGATAATTATTTGCTTACTGTTTCAGCTAAATGCGCCATTTTAATGGCGGTAACCGCTGCCTCGTCGCCTTTGTTGCCGTGTTTGCCGCCTGCACGGTCAATGGCCTGCTGCTCATTGTCGGTGGTTAATACGCCAAAAATCACCGGTTTATTGTGTTTGATAGCTACATTACTCACCCCGTTGGCCACCGCCTGGCAGATAAAATCAAAATGCCGGGTTTCCCCCTGAATTACGCAGCCGAGGCAAATTACCGCATCTAAATTAAGCTTTTGCAGCAATATATCAGCACCCGACGTTAATTCAAAGCTGCCAGGTACCGGATAGGTAACAATGTTTTCGGCCGTAGCGCCATATTTAATCAGGCTATGATAAGCGCCCTGATATAAAGCATTGGTAATTTGTGCGTTCCACTCCGCCACTACAATACCAAAACGGTAATTAACAGCATCGGGCACCTGGGTGCCCGAAAAGTCTGATAGATTTTTTAAATAAGTTGCCATAGCATCAGCAGCCCGGGGCTGCCTGGGTTGAGTTTATTGTTTAGCTTCCAAACGGCCAATGTAAGCATCAATATTTTGCGCTTCGGCACTGTTCGGATAATCGGATTTAATTTTTTTGTAGGTATCTAAAGCGTCTTCCGGTTTATTTTCAGCTTCATATACCAAGCCCAATTTTTTTAAATAAAAAGGGCTCAAAAAGTCGTTCTGTGCTTTGTCGGCTGCTTTCTTAAAATAAGTATCAGCTTTGTCCAGTTGCTTTTTCTGTACATAGGCATCACCGGTACTGCCCAGCGCTTCGGCGGCTACCATATAATCATCGCCCCGGTAGCTGGTTAAATTGTTGATGGCTTTATCGTAATCGCCTTTGTTTAAGTAGGCAACGCCCAAATAATAGTAAGCTAAGTTAGCCGCTTTCGTATTGCTGTAGCTGCTGATAATTTTTTCGAAACCCGGATACCCGGCATCGCCTTTAATGGCTTTATCCCAATCTTTTTTATCCCAATACTCCTGTGCTACGTGCATCTGGTCGGTAGCTTCAACCTCGCGTGGGGCCAGGTATACTTTTTGGTAAGCAATGTAAATTACAATAAGCGCCAATATAGCAGCGGCAATAAACAACAGGCTTTTTTGGTTCTCTCTCACAAAGCTGCCGGTTTGCCCGATTGGTTTTGGCTCAGGTGTAGCAGGGGTAACTTTCGTATTGGCTGCGGGTTTTAACATTTTTTTCTGAAATTAGGAGTGCAAAAATAAGGTTTTATTAAATTATAGCAAGGGCTTTTTAGTTAAAAACGCATTGATTATCATGCAGTAAGTAAGCAGCTGCTAATTTGAAAGGTACGGGGTAACAGATATCAGTCATGCCCGCGCTTCAATTTCAGGCGTTGCTGAAGCCAAAAAAGTTAAACCGGTAAGTAACTCAGGCTAATGGAAGTTTAATGAAATGGCCTATGTTTTCCGGGTACATGAAAATTTGCCGGCAAATGATGTATATATAATCTGTACAACAGTAAGTATATCACCACTATCAATACAAAAGCCACTGTCAGCGCTGTAATCGGTTCTTTATTCATAGCTTTTTACTGGTGTTGCATTTATATCACGGTAAGCAGTCAAATTTATTCATTTTCAAAATAAGCGGTTTCTCGGTTTTAGCTTCGTCTTCCACTTGTTAATTACTGTTAAATTTCCGTCAGGCAAAAAGATTAACCCATTTTTAGTTTTACCTTTAAGCAGGGTTTGTTATTTTCGCAACTTAATAGCAAGCGTTAGCACGATATGGAAGAATTTGAAGCAAGCACATCGGCCACCAAAACCAAAAGTATTTATATTTCTACCGTTTTTGGTATCGCCATGGTATTGCTGATGGTGGGGTTGCTGGGTTTGATACTGGTACATGCCAACAATTTGTCGCGTTACATTAAAGAAAACATGGTGGTAAACGTGTTCGTTGACGAAAACGCCCGCGAAACCGACGTACTGCAATTGCAAAAGCAACTGGAAACCAACCCTTATGTAAAGCAGGCCCAGTTTGTGAGCAAAGAGCTGGCCGCCCGCAAGCTGCAAAAAGATTTAGGCGAAGATTTTGTGAAGTTTCTGGGTGTAAACCCGCTTTCGGAATCTGTTGACGTGTACATTAAGGCTGATTACGCCAATAATGCCGATTTAACCAAATTTAAGACTGATTTACTGAAAAACCCTTTGGTAAAGGAGGTGAACTATCAGCAGTCGCTGGTGGATATCATGAATAAGAATCTGGCTTCTATCAGTTTAGTGATCTTGGTGTTTGCCGGTATTTTTGCAGTGGTATCTATTGCTTTAATTAATAATACCATCAGGCTGGCCATTTACTCGCAGCGTTTTCTTATTAAATCCATGCAATTGGTGGGGGCTACCAAAGGGTTTATCCGCAAGCCTTTTCTGTTGTACGGTATCTGGCATGGTTTACTGGGCGGATTGATTGCCATCATTATCCTGATGGGTACGCTATATCTTGCTACCCAGGAAATTCCGGATCTTATAGTACTGCAAAATTATGCCGAATTTGGCATTGTGTTTTTGCTGGTGATCGGGCTGGGTATATTTATTTCGGCTTTTAGCACCTACCTTGCGGTAAACCGCTTTTTACGTTTAAAAATTTACGATTTATACAGATAAAATTATGGCACAACCATTTAACAGGCCATCAAAACCTACACCTGGAATACGGGCCCCCAAGCCTATAGAGGCCGAAAAGCCGGTAAACTTTGTGTTTACTAAAGCCAATTATCAATTGCTGGCTGCCAGTATTATTGTAGTAGCCATTGGCTTTGTGCTGATGAGCGGCAATACTGATATTTACAGCAGCACCAAAATTGTATTGGCGCCAATTGTGGTACTGGCCGGTTTTGCGCTGGGTTTTTACGCTATTCTTAAAAAGCCCGCTTCCGCTACGGTATGAGTTTATTTCATGTTATCATTCTGGCCATCATTGAGGGCCTGACTGAGTTTTTGCCGGTATCCTCAACCGGACATATGGTAGTGGCCAGTGCGCTGATGGGTATTGGTAAAGATGAATTTGTTAAGCTTTTTGAAATTGTAATTCAGCTGTTTGCTATCCTGGCGGTAGTGGTGCTGTACTTTAAGCGTTTTTTCCGTTCGGTCGACTTTTATATTAAATTAGTAATTGGCGTAATACCCGCCGTAATATTAGGGGTACTGCTTAAAAAGCATATCGACAAGTTGCTGGAGAGCCCGCTGGTAGTAGCTTA
>CAXTCH010000071.1:0-11251 GCA_964241945.1 uncultured Mucilaginibacter sp. | reverse complement strand
CAATCTGCAAAAGCCTGTTTGTCTTTTTCGGTGGTCAGCAGGGTATCGGCTACACTATATAGCGTATGGCGAAACGTCTGCTGGTTTTCCTTTGTCCAGCCGGATGCAACGTTACGGCGACAGGATGTTGTAAAAAAAGCAGTTCCGAAAAGTAATACGGCTGCTAGGATGGCCGGTTTCATAGTACGTAAGACAAAATTGAAACTCATGTTAAGCGGTTG
This sequence comes from uncultured Mucilaginibacter sp., assembly GCA_964241945.1. Taxonomy (GTDB): domain Bacteria; phylum Bacteroidota; class Bacteroidia; order Sphingobacteriales; family Sphingobacteriaceae; genus Mucilaginibacter. The sequence goes on along the minus strand of CAXTCH010000071.1, from coordinate 11,030 downwards.
GTACAATTAACTAACCACCTCTCTGTGTGGTTGGGTATGCAAAGTTACCCTGGCTATAAAGTGATGACAGTCTTCGTCAGTGTTCCGGCGTGTTCCGTACCGTTTCACCTTGTTCCCTGCGTTCCAACCGTTGGCGGAACACCTTTATAAAGTGGCGAACAAAAGCCGTTTTACAGGCTTAACCTTTAAACGCATTCCAGCCCTGTGCTTTCAACTCGTGTACCGCGCCGCTTTTTATAATCAGGTTAAGGCCGGCAGCGGGCTCCGTAATATAACCAATGATGCTAATGTCCACATCATGCTTAATTTTGTCGTAGTCGGCTTGTTTCACTGTAAATAACAGCTCATAATCTTCGCCGCCGCTTAAGGCACAAATGGTAGGGTCGAGGTTAAATTCACGGGCCGTATCATAAGTCATAGGGTCGATGGGTATTTTTTCCTCGTACAAGTTACAGCCCTTATTGCTTTGCTTGCAGATATGCAGCACTTCAGAGGCCAGGCCGTCCGATACATCAATCATCGAGGTGGGCTTTACGTCCATGCTTTTCAGCAGTTCTACAATATCCTGCCGGGCTTCGGGTTTCAACTGGCGCTCCACAATGTAATCTTTTCCTTCTAGGTCGGGCTGTATGTTGGGGTTTTCAAGATAGATCATCTTCTCGCGTTCCAGCAATTGCAGGCCTACATAAGCGCCGCCCAAATCACCCGATACGCAAATTAAGTCGCCTTCCTCGGCGCCGCTACGATAGGTAATATCTTTTTCGTCGGCATACCCCAATACAGTTACACTGATTACCAAACCCTGTTTTGAAGCGCTGGTATCGCCGCCGATTAAATCCACCCGGTACTTTTCGCAGGCTAGGTAAATACCTTCATACAACTCCTCAATAGCCTCCAGCGTGTATTTGCTCGACATGCCGATGGAAACCGTTATCTGCGCCGGTGTGGCATTCATGGCGCAAATGTCGCTCAGGTTTACCTGTACCGCTTTATAGCCCAAGTGTTTCAGCGGCGTATAGGCTAAGTCAAAGTGGATGCCTTCCAGCAGCATATCGGTACTTACCAACACCTTTTTACCGCTGTAATCCAGCACAGCGGCGTCATCACCAATCCCCTTTTTTGTGCCGGGATGGTATAGCTTCACGTTTTTGGTCAAGTGGTCAATCAGGCCAAATTCGCCCAGCTGAGCTATATGGGTAGTTTCTTTATTGTCGAACAAACTCATGGTTGGTACCTATTTAAGCTGCAAAAGTACGAAAGCTTTATTAAATAGATTTTCGCTACTTCACAATCTCAAAAACGGCGTGTACGGTAAAATTGAGTTTGATGGTTTTAAAGTTGATATCACTTTCAGGAACAGTAGCTTCGTTAAGTGCCGTGGCTTTGAATCGATACATCACAGGGGCCGGAGAGCCCAACATCGGGTCGTCATTCTCAACAATGTCAATGGCGCTGCCCAGCTTTTCGTTCAAAACAGTAAGCATATAGCGGGCTTTTTCCTGCGCGTTCAGTAGGGCTTTTATTTTAAGTTCGCGTTTTAAATCGGCCATTTTGGAATAGTCGTAGCTATCGATATTAGTGCTCTGAATACCTTTCGCATCTACCGCGGTCAGGATTTGGTCTAAGCGGTTCAAATCGTGCAGCTTAATACGGTATTGCTTGCTGGCCAAAAAGTCGGGGTTTTTCTTTTTCTGATAAGCATTGAACGAAGAGACGTTGGTAATGGTAAAATCAACTTTGGGTATGCCGACTAAGTTCACTGCTTTTTCCAGTTGGCTTTCCAACTGGTCAATAGTAATGCGGTTACGGCCGTCCATATATTCTTTAAGGGAAATGGACACATAAATAATATCGGGAGTTACTTCTTGTTCGGCGCTGCCGTTTACCTCAATACGGTTACGCAGGTCAACGGTTTGTGAAAATCCGGTAATGGTGAGCAGGCTGAACGCTGCTAAAAGGATAAGCTTCTTCATGTACTGTTTTTTAGTTATAGACTTATTGACGAGTCGGAGAATTAATTCGCAACATGAATGTTACAAAAAAAGAAACTAAATGTTCGGCTGCTGCTTAAACGGCAACTACAAAAGCATAGCAGATAGATTTATTTGTAATGATGGTTTATTACATTTGGGAACCAAGCATCCCTGAGTATACATGAAAAATAAATCCCTTTACACTTTATTGGCTGCAGGCATTGGCCTGTTGTCCGCCTGCCATCAGCAGGAACAGAAAAGAGCAGACTATGCCGTTAAACCCGACGACATTAAGGCACATATAGCCGTGCTGGCTGACGACTCACTGATGGGTCGCAAACCTTTTACCCCCGGCGAAACCAAATCTATCAATTACATCGCCGCGCAGTATAAAAAGCTGGGTTTGCAGCCCGGTAATAGCAACAGCTATTTTCAGGATGTGCCAATGGTAGAGATTACCAGCAAGCCGGCAGGGAATATGCAAATCAGCGGCAAAACTAATTTGTCGCTTACCTCACTTACTGATTTTGTGGCCACTACCCGGCAAGAGTTGCCTGCGGTAGAGCTCAAAAACTCGCCGCTTGTATTTGCCGGCTATGGCATAGTAGCACCCGAGTTTGACTGGAACGATTATAAAGGCCTCAATGTAAAGGGCAAAACCGTGGTGGTGCTGGTTAACGATCCCGGCTTTAAATCGGGCGAGAAATTATTTCATGGTGATACCATGACCTATTACGGCCGTTGGACCTATAAGTATGAAGAAGCTGCCCGGCAGGGCGCTGCCGGCGTATTGATTGTGCATCAAACAGAACCGGCCAGTTATGGCTGGCAGGTGCCGGTCAACAGCTTCACGGGTGCTAAGCTGTATTTACAGCAGGCCAACAAGCACATGGACCGTTGCAAAATAGAAGGCTGGCTTACCGAAGCTGCAGCTACTAAGCTACTGACCGCTGCCGGTATTACCGGCGACATTCGCGCCTATGCCCGTAAAAAGGACTTTAAGCCGGTGGATTTGCATGCTGACGTAAGTGTTACGCTGGATAACAAGCTCAAATATTCTACCTCACACAACGTAGTCAGCATACTTAAAGGCAGTACCCATCCTGATGAATATATTGTTTACTCCGCCCACTGGGATCACTTGGGCATCAGTAAGCCAGATGCTAAAGGCGACAGCATTTATAACGGCGCGGTAGATAATGCCAGCGGCGTAGCTGCCATGCTGGGCGTGGCTAAAGCCTTCACCGGACAAAAACAAAAGCCCGGGCGCTCTATCGTCTTTTTGGCGGTAACCTCTGAGGAGCAGGGATTGTTGGGTTCGGAATATTATGCTACGCATCCTGTTTATCCGCTTAATAAAACGGTGGCTAATTTAAATATGGATGCCTTGGGCAGCTATGGCAAAACCAAAGATATTGCCGTTACCGGTAAGGGACAGAATGAATTGGAAGACCAACTGGAAACGATAGCCAAACAGGAAGGCTTGTATTTAGTAGGTGATAAAAACCCAGGCGCAGGTGGCTACTACCGTTCCGATCATTTCAATTTTGCCAAAGCGGGCGTGCCAGCGCTGGATATTAACAACGGCGCTAACAGTGTAGCCCATGGTGAAGATTGGGGCAAGCAGCAGCAAAAAGATTACAACGATAACCATTACCACCAGCCATCCGACAGCTATTCATCCGGTATGAATGCTGATGGTATGGCTGAAGTAGCCGATTTGATGTACAAGCTTGGTGTAAAACTCAGCCAGGATACCACCTTCCCGGGCTGGAAGAATGGCTCGGAGTTTAAAGCGGTGAGGGAAAAATCATTGGGTAAGTAAATGCAAGTGATGCCACTATGTCATTTAACCCTTTCCAAACGGAAAGGGTTTTTTATGGAAGTATAAATGCGCTACCCACTTTATTTTAGAAAATTCCAGATTTGAGTTGGTGTCACACAGTACTGCAAGGGTATATCAAACTCATGCAGATTCTCAATCAAATCAACCGGTTCAAAAAACGACAGACCTGCCAACTGAACATCCGGCCGGCAATGGCTGATAAAGCGGTCATAAAAGCCTTTGCCATAGCCTACCCGGTAGCCCCGGCGGTCAAAAGCCAAAAGGGGCAGCAGGATGAGGTCAATTGTGCTGTCGTCAACGATAGTTCCGTCAATCGGTTCAGGAATGCCATGAGCGCTGGCAGCTAATTGTAAATGCTCATTATCTGCGTAACTCTGCATGGTAAGGGTAGCAAAGTCGGCCTTCGGGAAAACGCGGATGATATGCGGGTGATGAACTTTAAGCCAATCGCGCAGTAGGTGAGTATCAGGCTCTTTACGCTCCTGTGCGGGCAAAAAAAGGTGTATACAGCAAATGGCACGAAGATCCAACTGCTGGAATTGCTGTAACAACTGCCGGTTCAAATCTTTATAAGCTGCTGCTGAAAGCTGCTGCCGCTTTGCCGTATAAATTTGCCGGAGTTGTTGCTTGGTCATAGATACTAAAAAACGTCATTGCTGTAAGCTACGAACCCATCCTCGATCTACAGAGCCGCTCTGTAGATCGAGGATGGGTTCTCGTACCTCGCAATGACGCTAATTTTATAGGTACTCTTATTAAATTAACCTTTCACGCGCTCAATATAGTCACCGGTAGTGGTATCCACTTTCACCTTGTCGCCTAAATTGATGAATAACGGTACTTTAATTTCGGCGCCGGTCTCCACAGTAGCATTTTTCATGGCGTTGGTAGAGGTGTTGCCGGCTACTGCAGGTTCGGTGTAAGTAATTTCTAACTCAGCTGATGCAGGGGCTTTACCCATAATCGGCTCGCCGCTTTCAAAAGCTACAATTACGTTCGAGCCTTCTTTTAAAAATTTAACGCCGTTACCAAATAAAAACTTGGGTACGTTGTATTGCTCGTAGGTGGTATTATCCATAATCACCAGATCGTTACCATCATCGTACAGGTATTGGTAATCATTGGTTTCCACACGGGCAATGTTTACTTCCTCGTCGGTACGGAAACGGTATTCAACCAGTTTGCCTGTTTTAACGTTACGCATACGGGCCTGATAAAAGGCACGCAGGTTACCCGGTGTGCGGTGTATAAATTCTTCAACCTGTACCAGTTCCCCGTTGAACCGCAGGATATTTCCGTTTCTTACTTCTGATGCTTTGGACATAAAAAATTAATGAGGTGCAAACTTAGGCACTTCGCCGCAAACAAACAAGCAGTTAAGCACTTAGCGCGCTACAGGTTGTGTTTTGTAATCGGTGATGAGCAGATGGTGCCGGCAAAAACTGTATTCATGCTCCTGGTTAGATCCTACTATGGTCAGGCGCCCTGCCGCAAATTGCTTTACCAGGCCATGATACCAGTTTACGCCCTGGGTATCTAGGTTTGAAGTTGGCTCGTCCAGCATTAGCAGGGCTGTATCAGCACAAAAAGCCAGGGCCAGCTTCAGGCGCTGCTTCATACCAGAAGAAAAATAGCGGATTGCCTTGTTCCGGCTGCTATGTAAACCCAACAGCTCAATGATTTCTTTTGGGGTGATGCCGGGCCGCAAAGCTTTAAACTGAAAATGAAAATTAATCATTTCAGTCAGCGTAAATTCCTCAATCAGTTCCAGATAAGGTGCTGCCAGGCTTACCTGCCGGTATACCTCCTCAACGGCTAACGGTTGACTATTAAGCGTGTACAATAGGTTGCCGGCCGATGGTGACAGACTGCCGTTAAGCACTTGCAGGAGGGTAGACTTACCCGAACCATTAGGCCCTAATACAGCATAGCTTTCGCCCGAAGTAAAGGTGTAGTCCATCCCCCTGAAAATCCAGTCGCGATTGTACCGGCGGCCAATATTTTGGAGGGAGATAGAGAAGGAGTTCATTGATGATAGTTCATAGTTCATGGTCGATAGTTAATAGCATACAGTTCATAGTCATGAGATAATTTGCCTCTATCTTTACTATGAACCATCATCCATAAACCATGAACGAAAAAATTAACTGCTGCCGAAGCCTTTCATGATACCGCGTTGTGAGCCCTGGATGAAGTTGAGAATTTCGTCGCGCACTTCGGTAGGCTTAAAATCGGCCTCAATAATGTCCATAGCTTTGGTAACGTTGTTGTTTTTCACAAACAGCGTACGGTAAATATCCTGGATTTCGTTAATCTTCTCGTCGGTAAAACCCCGGCGGCGTAAGCCTACCGAGTTAATGCCGGCGTAGGAGAGCGGCTCGCGCGCGGCCTTTACGTAAGGCGGAACATCTTTGCGCACCAGCGAACCACCGGTGATAAACGCATGTGAGCCCACCTTGCAAAACTGGTGGATAGCCACCATGCCTGCCAGTACTACATAGTTGCCCACCGTGATATGCCCGGCAAGGGTTGTATTGTTAGAAAAAATGCAATAATCGCCTACTTCACTGTCATGCGCAATGTGGCAGTAAGCCATAATAAGGCAGTTGCGGCCAATTTCGGTTTTCCAGCGGTCTTGCGTACCCCGGTTAATAGTTACGCATTCGCGGATGGTGGTATTATCGCCAATAATGGTGACGGTATTTTCGCCTTTAAATTTCAAATCCTGCGGAATGGCAGAAATTACGGCGCCCGGAAATATACGGCAGTTGCGACCAATGCGCGCACCTTCCATAATGGTTACATTGGAACCAATCCAGGTACCTTCGCCAATTTCTACGTTTTTATGAATGGTTACAAAAGGCTCAATTACTACATTATCAGCAATTTTAGCCTGGGGATGAATATATGCTAATGGCTGAATCATGATTATTTGTCTTTATATCTTACAATTTGTGCCATTAGTTCTGCTTCTACCACTACTTTTTCGCCCACCATGCCGATGCCTTTCATCTGTGCAATACCGCGGCGTATAGGCGCGCTTAAATCACAACGGAAAATAAGCGTATCGCCCGGCAACACTTTGTCTTTAAAACGTGCGTTCTCAATTTTCAGAAACAAAGTAAGGTAATTTTCAGGATCGGGTACAGTATTCAGTACCAATATACCGCCGGTTTGCGCCATCGCCTCAATTTGCAATACGCCCGGCATTACCGGCGCTCCGGGAAAATGGCCGCTGAAGAAAGGCTCATTCATGGTAACGCCTTTCACACCTACCACATGGGTTTTGGTCAGCTCAATAATCTTGTCCACCAGCAGCATAGGCGGGCGGTGGGGCAGAATATTCATAATCTGCACCGTATCATACACCGGCTTGGTGTTCGAGTCGTATACCTTGATATGCTTGCGGCTGCGTTCTTTTTTAATCAGCGTTTTAATTTTTTTGGCAAATGCTACGTTGGCAGCATGGCCGGGGCGGGCTGCCATAATATGGCCGCGCAGCGGTACACCAACCAGCGCCAAATCACCAATCATGTCCAGTAATTTGTGGCGGGCGGGTTCGTTCTGATGGCGCAGTTCAATATTATTTAAAATCCCCTGCGGGGCTACTTCAATACCTTCGCGGTTAAACAGCTTGGCCAGATGAGCCAATTCGTCTTCATCTACTTCTTTATCTACCACCACGATAGCATTGTTAAGGTCGCCGCCTTTAATCAGGTTGTGCTTCAGCAACATTTCCAGTTCGTGCAAAAAGCAGAACGTGCGTGAGGATGCAATCTCTTTTTCAAACTCGCCTAAGGTTGAAATACTGGCATGCTGGGTGCCCAGCACAGCCGAATTATAATCTACCATGCAGGTAAAGCGGTAATCATCCAGCGGCATGGCTACCATTTCCACCTTGCGGTCAGGTTCGGTATAATGAATGTTGTAGGGAATATGATAATATTCGCGGTCAGCGTCCTGTTCTTTAAAACCTATCCGGGTTATTGCCTCCACAAAAGGCATAGAACTGCCGTCCATAATAGGGGTTTCGGGGCCGTCCAGGTCAATCAGCACGTTATCAATTTCAAGGCCGGTTAGCGAAGCCAGCACGTGCTCAACAGTGCTTACACTGGCGCCGTTCTGGGTTAAGGTAGTGCCGCGCGAAGTATCGGTTACATTGTCCACATCTGCATCAATTACCGGTTGCCCTGCCAAATCTACCCTCCTGAATTTAAAACCATGGTTTTCCGGAGCGGGGTTAAACGTCATGGTTACGCTTTCACCGGTATGCAAACCGGTTCCAGATACGGAAACCGGCGCTTTAATGGTTCGTTGTTTTACATTCATGCTAATCAAATACTTGCGGTTACAGGCTTGGTGCATTTTCCTGCGGACTGCGTAATTCTGTTATCAGTTTTTCCAATTCTCTAATTTTCTTTTCCAGTTCGGGCAAACGGTCATGAACTACGCTGGAGCGTAAAAAGTTTTGGTAGGGCTGTACCGGCGTGCCGCCCCATTTTTTATTGGGTATTTTAATGGAGCTGTTTACCCCGGTTTGCGCCTGCATTTGGGTACCATCGGCAATATTTAAATGGCCCACAATACCTACCTGGCCGCCAAATATACAATTGCTGCCTATGGTAGTGCTGCCGGCTACACCGGTTTGCGCTGCCATTACAGTGTCATGGCCTATTTCAACGTTATGGGCCACCTGTATCAAGTTATCCAGTTTTACACCTTTATGAATAATGGTGGAACCCATAGTAGCCCGGTCAATGGTAGTATTGGCGCCGATTTCAATATCGTCTTCAATAATTACATTGCCTATTTGCGGTATTTTGGTGTAGCTGCCGTCTTTTTGAGGGGCAAAACCAAAGCCATCGCTGCCAATAACTGCACCGGCATGTACAATGATATTGCTGCCCAGAACGCAATCGAAATAAATTTTTACTCCGGGAAACAAGGTTACATTATTACCGATAATTACATTGTCGCCAATATAAACGTTCGGATAAATTTTGCAGTTGCTGCCAATGCGGGCATCAGCGCTGATGTAACTAAAGGCACCAATGTAGGCTTCAGTGCCTATTTTTGCGGTAGGGTGTATATAATGCGGCTCTTCAACCCCTGTTTTATTAAGTTTAATAGAGTTATAACGCTCTAATAGAATCGTAAAAGCACTGTAGGCATTTTCCACACGGATCAGGGTAGCTGCTACCGGAGCCGTTAAAACCAGGTCGTGGTTTACAATTACTGCGGAGGCCTGCGTAGTATACAGATGAGGTTCGTATTTAGGATTAGCCAGAAACGATAATGAACCGGCAGTAGCTTCTTCAATTTTGGCCAACTGATAGATCACTGCCGCAGCATCGCCTTCAATCGTTCCATTTAGCATTAAGCTTATTTCCTGGGCAGTAAATTGCATCGGGCAAATTTAAAGGTTAATATTTAAGCAGCAAATTATATAACATAAGGCTCAATACGTTTTAAGCCAGGTCTTTGGTATAACACAATATATATTTTTCAACCGTCCGCGCCAGCGCTTCCAGGTTTGAATTATCACTCGCTACGGTAATGTCTGCAATGGTTCTGTCCTTCATCAAAATACCGATTTTAGCATCGTCTACTTTATAGGCGTTATTGCTGATGATATCGGTGAAAACAAAGTACTCCGCTTCTTCGCTGTTGATGCCGTATTTCTTCATGGCACGGCTACGCAGTTCCTGCAGCAAAATTTCATTCGGCGCCGCGCTGGTAATATCTACATGATACAGCCGCCGCTGGATAAAATTACGGCAAAGCATGGAAAGTACTTTATCCTTACAGCTCATCCACACTTTTACCGAGGCCATAATGTCGGTATCGTCCAGGCAGGTAAAAGTTTCAATGTGATGGTCTTCGTGTTCAAACCGCTCTTTTGAGATGTTATTGGACAAGAAATGGTTCAAAGCCGGGGTAGCAAAAAGCTGCTGCTCCCGTAAGGCCAGCATGCGGGCCCGTTGCAAAATTTTGCCCAGCAACTGCTCGCCGGCGGTAACCGTTTTATGCAGATATACCTGCCAGTACATGAGGCGGCGCGCCACCAGGAACTTTTCGATGGAGTAAATACCTTTTTCTTCAACCACCACTTGGTCATCAACCACATTCAGCATTTTAATAATGCGCTCAGAGCTGATGATCCCTTCGGATACGCCGGTGTAAAAGCTATCCCGGTTCAGGTAATCTAACCGGTCCATATCCAATTGGCTGGACACCAGCTGATGCAGATACTTTTTGGGGTAAGAGTTATTAAAAATCTGGATAGCCATGGTGAGCTTGCCGTCAAAGCGCCGGTTCAGCTTATCCATCAGCAAAACGGAAATATCCTCGTGAGATATGCCCTGCACAATGTGCTGCTCCAAGGCATGAGAGAAGGGGCCATGACCAATATCGTGCAGAAGGATAGCTACCTGTACCGCTTCTTCTTCCTCATCGGTTATGTCCATCCCTTTATCGCACAACGTTTGAATAGCCAGCCCCATCAGGTACATGGCGCCCAAAGCGTGATGAAAGCGGGTATGTAATGCACCGGGATAAACTAAATGCGTCATTCCCAACTGCTTGATATATCTTAAGCGTTGAAAATAGGGATGTTCAATTAAGTCGAACACCAAATCGGTAGGTACGCTGATAAAACCGTAAACCGGATCGTTAATGATTTTTTTCTTGTTCAAGTGATTTACAAGTGCACTGCAAAAATGTTAAATTAATGCAAACACTGCACTATACAACTGTTAATTATTGTTAATGCCGACATTATTTTTACAACAAACCGCATAATATATAGTTATAACCCAACATATTTGCTCCGACATGCAAGAAACCAATATACTTTGGGCCGACGATGAAATCGATCTCCTGAAACCACATATATTATTTTTAAACGAAAAAGGCTACAAGGTAAAAACAGTTACCAACGGCACTGATGCGCTGGATGCTTTCAGGAGCGGCTATTATGATTTGGTGTTTTTAGATGAAAACATGCCCGGCCTTACCGGACTGGAAACCCTCACCGGTATTAAAGGTATTAATGGTGATGTACCGGTGGTATTAATTACCAAAAATGAGGAAGAACCCATGATGGAAGATGCCATCGGTTCAAGAATTGATGATTACCTGATTAAACCGGTAAATCCCAGGCAAATACTGCTGACCATTAAAAAGCTGACCGAAAACAAGCGCCTGGTAAC
>CAXTCH010000070.1:0-11289 GCA_964241945.1 uncultured Mucilaginibacter sp. | reverse complement strand
ATTTGATAATGAAATAAAAACACATAAATAATAGCGAAGGCCCGGAGATGATCCAGGCCCAATAGCTTAGGGGTTGACGAATTGATTGTATCAGGAAAAGCAGACTGAGGCATTACAACAACGGATATAATGCCGGTAAGTTACAACTTAATTTGCCGATTGTAGAAGCAACTTATGAAGCGATAATATGTGCCTGCCGCACAATGCCCATATCTTTTACCCGTTCGGCAATGCCGGTCGAGTCATAGCCGCATTCGGCCCAAAGTTCGGGTTGTTCGCCTTGTTCTATCACCAGGTCAGGTATGCCTAAGCGTACCACTTCGGCGCTGTAATTGTGGTCAGCCATAAATTCAAGGATGGCGCTGCCCATACCGCCTTCCAGGCAACCGTCCTCAACGGTAATTACTTTACTGAATTTAGTAAATACCTCATGCAACAAAACTTCGTCTAAGGGTTTCACAAAACGCAAATCGTAATGCGCCGGATAATAACCTTCCAGGTTTAACGCGTTTACAGCTTTCACTACTTCGTTGCCGATAGCGCCGATGGTAACAATGGCTACATCTTCGCCATCGCATACTTTACGGCCCTTGCCTACCGGGATGGCCTTAAACGGTCGCTGCCAGTCTACCATTACCCCGTTACCGCGAGGGTAACGGATAACAAACGGGCCCATATCGGGCTGCTGGGCGGTAAACATCAGGTTACGCAGTTCTTCCTCGTTCATGGGGGCTGATACCACCATGTTCGGAATGCAGCGCATATAGGCCAAGTCATAAGCGCCATGGTGGGTAGCACCATCCGCACCGGCAAAACCGGCGCGGTCCAGACAGAACACCACATTGAGCTTTTGTATAGCCACATCATGAATCACCTGATCGTACGCCCGCTGCATAAAGCTGGAGTAAATATTACAGAAGGGAACTAACCCCTGTGTAGCTAAACCTGCTGAAAAAGTTACCGCGTGCTGCTCGGCAATGCCCACATCGAACGCCCGGTTCGGCATGGCTTTCATCATCAGGTTTAACGAACAGCCGGAGGGCATTGCCGGCGTGATTCCCATAATTTTGGAGTTCTGCTCGGCCAGTTCAATAATACTAATGCCAAACACATCCTGATACTTAGGCGGCTGTGGTTTTTCGTAAACCGTTTTTTTAATCTCGCCGGTAATTTTATCAAACAGGCCCGGCGCATGCCATTTGGTTTGGTCTTTCTCGGCTAGGGCATAGCCTTTGCCCTTTACGGTAATACAATGCAGCAGCTTAGGGCCGGGAATGTCGCGCAAATCGCGCAGTACTTTTGCCAGATGCTTTACATCATGCCCGTCAATCGGGCCGAAATACCGAAATTTTAAAGCCTCAAAAAAATTGCTTTGCTTCAGCAAGGTGCCTTTGATGCTCTTTTCAATCTTCTTGGCCACTTTAAAGGCATCCGGGCCAACGGCCGATAGTTTACTTAATACGTAAGCAATATCGTCCCTGAAACGGTTGTAAGATTTTGAAATGGCAATATCGGTCAGGTATTCTTTTAGCGCGCCCACGTTGGGGTCAATGGCCATGTTGTTGTCGTTTAAAATCACCAGCAAGTTGGTGTTTTCAATGCCTGCATGGTTAAGTGCCTCAAAGGCCATACCTGCTGTCATGGCCCCGTCACCAATAACGGCCACATGTTGCCGGTCATCTTCGCCTTTATAATGCGAAGCCACCGCCATGCCTAAAGCCGCCGAAATAGAAGTGGAGGAATGGCCCACGCCAAAGGTATCATAAATACTTTCCGAGCGTTTCGGAAAACCGCTCAGTCCGCCAATAATGCGGTTGGTATGAAATTCATCGCGCCGGCCGGTGAGTATTTTATGCCCATAGGCCTGATGGCCCACATCCCATACCAATTGGTCATAAGGGGTGTTTAATACATAATGCAGGGCCACCGTCAATTCAACTACACCCAGGCTGGCTGCGAAGTGGCCGCCGTTAACCGAAACCACGTCAATAATGTATTGCCTTAATTCCTGGCATACTTTTTCTAACTCATCTTCGCTCAGTTTTTTCAAATCATCTGGCGAATTGATTTGCTGCAATAAATTACCGGCGGGTACCTGCATGGGTTTAAGAATGTATTGAAGTTGAACTACAAAAGTAAGGAAATTTACTTGGTATACCTATCGACAATCCATGTGTGGATATGGTTTTACCCGTGTACGTATTTAACGGCGCTGGTCTGGTATTAAAATATATTGTACTTATCATTTAACTTGCCATCCATATTTAGTCCGTTAATAATGTTTTTATACGGTAGCGGTAAACTGCTTGTTTGTACGCAGGAGCGCTTAGTCGGTTAGATATAGTTTAAACAGCTTTTATGCACCGGCGGATGCCGTCAACAACAAAATAGCGTAACTTTGTTACTGCCATGGCTGATGAAACGCAATTTGAAATCCGGCTGCCGCAGTTTGAAGGGCCTTTTGATCTGCTCCTGTTTTTTATTGAGCGGGATGAACTGGATATTCACGCTATTCCTATTGCCCGCATTACCGATGACTTTTTGGGTTATCTGCGCCAGATGACCCGCCTGAACATTGAGGTAGCCAGCGAATTTATTCTGGTAGCCGCTACGCTGATGCGCATTAAAGCCCGTATGCTGCTGCCCCGCTTTGATGCTGAAAACCCAGAAAGCGAAGCGGACACTAAGGAAGAACTGGTGCGCCGGCTGATAGAATATAAAAAGTTTAAAATGCTGTGCGAGGACCTGCGCCCCTTTGAAGATGCCCGCTTTAAGCAGGAACGCCGGGGAAACATCCGTATAGATTTGGAGCTGGTAGAGCAGGCGCCGGTTCCCGGCGAAGAGCTGTCTGAACTTACCCTATACCGGCTGATGCAGGTGTATGAGCGTCTGAACCGCCGCCACCTCAACCGTACGGAAACCGTAACTCATACCGTAGTACAATATCCTTACACTATTGAGGAGCAAAAGCAAATGGTAAGCCGCCTGCTGGAAATCAATACCCGGCTGGACTTTAATGCCATTGCCGAAAAATCGGAAAACAAAGTTCACTTCGTATATAATTTTCTGGCTTTGCTGGAGATGCTGCAGCAGCAGCTGATAGAGATACAGGTAGGGTTGGGATTTAACAATTTTTGGGTTACCGCTAAGTCAACCCCTTGATTTTACCTACCTTAGCGCGCAAATTGAGTTATGAAAAAAGACAAGCTTATATTTAAGTTGCTGGAAGAGGAACAGCAGCGCCAGGAAGAAGGCCTGGAACTGATTGCTTCTGAAAATTTTGCCAGCGAGCAGGTAATGGAAGCCTCGGGCTCGGTAGCTACCAACAAGTATGCCGAGGGTTTGCCCGGCAAACGCTATTACGGCGGCTGCCAGGTGGTAGATGAAATTGAAACAATTGCTATTGAACGGGCCAAACAGCTGTTCAATGCCGAATGGGCCAACGTGCAGCCGCATTCAGGCGCGCAGGCCAACGCTGCCGTGATGCTGGCCTGCCTTAAGCCGGGCGATAAAATTCTGGGGTTTGATTTATCGCATGGCGGTCACTTAACCCATGGTTCGGCCGTAAACTTTTCGGGTAAATTATATGAGCCGTTTTTTTATGGGGTGAAGCAGGATACCGGCCTGATTAATTATGAGCAATTAAAGGAAGTGGCTTTACGCGAGCGCCCAAAAATGATTATCTGCGGCGCTTCGGCTTATTCGCGCGATTGGGATTATGCTTTCATTCGCCAGGTGGCCGATGAGGTAGGCGCTTTGGTGCTGGCTGATATTTCACACCCGGCCGGACTGATTGCCCGCGGTTTATTAACCGATCCACTGCCGCATTGCCATATTGTAACCACAACTACCCACAAAACCCTGCGCGGCCCGCGCGGCGGAATGATTTTATTAGGCAAAGACTTTGAAAACCCATGGGGACTGAAAACGCCTAAAGGCGAAGTGCGCATGATGTCGGCTTTGCTGGATGCGGCTGTTTTCCCGGGTACGCAAGGGGGACCGCTGGAGCATATTATTGCCGCTAAAGCAGTAGCCTTTGGCGAAGCGCTGAGCGACGGCTATATGAAATACATTGTGCAGGTAAAACAGAATGCCCAGGCTATGGCCAAAGCTTTCATTAGCCGGGGTTATGATATTATTTCAGGCGGCACAGATAACCATTTACTGCTGATTGATTTACGGAATAAGAATATTTCGGGCAAAGCGGCCGAAAATGCTTTGGTGGCTGCTGATATCACCGTAAATAAAAATATGGTGCCGTATGATGATAAATCACCTTTTGTTACCTCGGGCATCCGTGTGGGTACTGCCGCCGTAACCACCCGCGGAATGAAGGAAAAGCAGATGGAACACATTGTAGAACTGATTGACGACGTACTAAAAAATCCTGAAGATGAACATTCTTTAAAGAAGGTACGTAAACATGTACATGCACTAACGGAAAAGTTTCCGTTGTACAAGTAATCAGTAGCGAGCGTTTGAGTGTGAATAGCAATACCCCTTTTCCTATACCAGATAATGAATTTGAGCGCCTGCAGGCGCTCAAATCATATAATATTCTGGATACTTTTCCGGAAGAAGAATATGATGCCATTACCCGCCTGGCCTCTTACATATGCCAGGTGCCGCTGGCATTTATCACTTTTATTGATAACGACCGGCAGTGGTTCAAATCAACGCTTGGGGTAGCGGTAACTGAAGTGCCGCGGGCGCAGTCTATGTGTAAGCACATGGTGCTGGAAGATGCACTGGTAGAGGTGCCCGACGCGGTACTAAATGAACGGTATGCCGATAACGAAGCGGTTACCGGCCCTATGGGCATCCGCTTTTATGCAAGCGCGCCCTTGGTTGATCCCGACGGTTATCGCCTCGGCTCCCTGTGTGTTTTTGATCAAAAGCCCAAACAGCTGAGCCCCGAGCAACGCGATGCCCTGCAAACGCTGGCCCGCGAGGTTATTTCACATTTGTCTGTGCGCCGGCAAAGACAGGAACTGGAGGAAAATTTAAAGCGCCGCGAAGAATTTTACCATCTTTTTAATAATTCATCCGAACTTCACCTCATTGCCGATAAGGAGTCAAAAATCGAACTGATCAATAGTGCGGTTACTGATATTTTGGGGTATACTCCGCAGCAGATCATGGGCAACTCCCTATGGTCATTTGTGGTGGGGCGTAACCGGCAGCATTATTTGCCGCTTATTGAAAATGCAGTAAGTACACAACAGCCCTTTGAATTTGAAACGGCTATTACCACCGCCGGTAAGGACATTAAATGGATAAGCTGGAACGCTGTTTTCAAAAATAATAAATGGTATGCCAGCGGCCGCGATGTAACTGAACAAAAACAGGTATCGGCCGAGTTAGAGCAGCTATCCCTGGTGGCCAGCAACGTAAGCAATGGCGTAGCCATTACCAATGCCGATAATCAGATTGTTTGGATAAACGATGCGTTTTCATCTATCACCGGTTATAAGTTTTCAGACGTTTGTTATAAGCAGATGGCTGAGGTATTAGGCGGTGATTTTGACAATGCAGCTATTCTGGAAAAAACACGATCGCTGGTTAAATCCAACAAAGCTTTTGAAATTGATTTACAAATACAGCGCAAAGATGGTATACCGGTATGGATATCGGTAATTAATTCGGCTGTGCTGGATAGTGAAGGCCGTATCAGCAAATATATCAAGATAATCATCGATATCACGGCCCGTAAAAATGCCGAGCAGGACCTGGAAATACTTTCCTTTGCCGCTCGTAAATCGCCAAGCGGTATCCTCATTCGCGATAACGACAGCAAAATTATGTGGATGAATGAGGCCATGGAGCAAATGCTGGGCTACTCATTGAAAGAGATGAAAGGCTATGCATACGGCAATACAATTACCGGCGCCGACACTGATTTTTCGGTGTTTGACAATGCCCGTAAGGCGGTAGATGAAAACCGGTCGTACGACATAGAAATTAAGCTGTACAAAAAAGACGGCACCCCCATCTGGGCACACATCAACAACAGTCCCATGGTAAATGAGGAGGGTAAGGTTGACCGCCAGGTAGGCGTATATGTGGATATTACTGAGCGTAAGCGCTTTGAAGAAGAGCTCACCACCTTATCATTAGTGGCCAGTAACACGGTGAGCGGCGTGGTAATTAACGATGGTGAGGGCAAAGTGGAATGGGTGAACCCGGCTTTTGAGAACATAACCGGCTATAATCTGTGTGATGTGAAGGGAGGCCACCTGGGTGATGCCCTGAAAGGCGCACTGACTGATTACAGAATCCTTGAAAAAGCCCGGGAGCTTTCCAAAAATAAACAGTCTTTTGAGGTCGACCTGTTGATATACCGCAAAGATGGCAGTCCGCTTTGGGTAACGGTAATCAATTCGGTCATCCTGAATGAGGCGGGTAAGGTAAGTAAGTACATTGAGGTGGTTATTGACATATCGGCCAAGAAAGAAACGGAACTGGCGCTGATTAAAACCAAAGAAGAAGCAGTGCAGCTGAACCGGGCCAAAGATATGTTCATTTCTGTAATGAGCCACGAGATACGCACGCCGCTGAACGCGGTAATTGGTATGTCGCATCTTTTGCTGGAGGATAATCCGATGGAGTCGCAGATGGAGAATCTGAACGTACTGAAATTCTCGGCCGAGAACCTGATGACCCTGATTAATGATGTGCTTGATTTTGCCAAAATAGACAGTGGTAACATTGAACTGGAAAAAACCAAGGTGGATCTGCGCGAACTGGTGCACAGTATCACCAACTCTATGCAGTTTAAAGCCAGGGATAAAAGTATTTATATAAAAGAAAGTATTGATCCTGCCGTTCCGGACATCATTTTGGGCGATAAAACCCGGATTTGCCAGATATTATTAAATATCGTAGGTAATTCTGTTAAATTTACGGAAAACGGCGGCGTTACCATGAGCCTGCACGTATTGGAGCAAACCGTCGGTGAAGTAAAAATTAAGTTTGAAATTACAGATACAGGTATCGGCATTGCTCCTGATAAAATCAGTACTATATTTGAAAGTTTTAAGCAGGCCAGTCTGGACACCACCCGCAAGTATGGCGGTACCGGCTTGGGACTGGCTATTACCAAGAGGCTGGTTGAATTACACGATTCACATATTTATGTAGATAGTACGCTGGGTAAAGGTTCAACCTTTTCTTTCATTATAACATTTAATAAAGGCGAGAGTCGTAATCAAACCTATAACAGAAACGTGGAATCAGCTTTAAACCTGCACGCCCTGGTGGTGGATGACAACCAGATTAACCGTCTGCTCATTAACAAAGTGCTCAAAAAATGGGGCGCCACAGCCGATTTTGCCGAAAACGGTCAGGAAGCGGTAGATTATGTGGAGCAAAACCGCAGTTACGACGTGGTGTTGATGGATATCCATATGCCTGTATTGGGCGGATTGGAAGCTACCCGTGTGCTGCGTACAAAAAATGATGCCTATACCCAGCAGGTGCCTATTATTGCACTAACTGCCTCCATGCTGAGCAACCAGATGGATGAAATCGGCAAGGCCGGTATGAATGATTATGTGCTGAAGCCTTTTGACCCCAAAGTGCTTTATGATAAGCTGAGCCGGTACCAGAAGGCATAAAAAAAGGGGCTGCCCCTTACAACAACCCCTTTGTCAATTAAGAATAAATAACTAAACGCTCTCCCTCTTATACGGCATCCGGTTTCTTTGGGTTGCCTCGGTTTCTTAAAAACCTTAACCCTTTTCGTTGTAAAATAAAAGCGGAATTTCTGATACTTATGAAGCGTCGGGACTACTCGGCATAAGCAATAGTGGCGATACTTACGCTTAAGCCGGGTATTTTTAAAAGCTCAAGGGCGCAGGCTTCCAAAGTGGAGCCGGTGGTAACAATATCATCAACCAGCAACACGTGCTTGCCGGCCAATTTCTCAGGATAGCGCACCGCAAATACTTCCTTCATATTTTCAAACCGGGAAAAGCGCGATTTATGGGTTTGCGTTTCTGTAGCCTGGGTGCGTATCAGATTAAAATCTTCCACCGCAACCTGCATTGCTTTGGCCAGCCCTTCGGCAAAGCGGGTGCTTTGGTTATACCCGCGTGTTTTGAGCTTGCTTTTGTGTAAAGGAACCGGAATGATGTAATCGGCTGTTTTCATTACTTCGTGCAGTAACAGCTGTTCGCCGGCTAATTTGCCCAGTTGGTTGCCAATCTGCGGCATGTTTTGATATTTAAGCTGATGTACCATATGCTGTACCTTGCCGCCTTTGCTAAAATGCAGCAAAGCGTAACCGGCCCGTAAAGGAATTTTTCCCCAAAACTGCCGGGCTACCAGGTTGTCGGCTTGCAGGTGGTAGTCTGTATAAGGCAAAGTATAAAGGCATTCGGTACATAATACCTCCTCGTGTCCCACTAAGGATGCATCGCAGGCCTGGCACAGCTGCGGAAAAAACAAAGCCACGAAATCAGCAAGATACGTATGCCGAAGGTTCATGGCTTAAATATAATAAAAGGGCACCAAACTCCTAAAAGGGGGGCAGAATTTGGCTGTATATATAGATTTTGATGTCTGTTATCTCTTCAGAACGTTAGGCGGTCGCTACTGCTTCCTGTTCTTTAACGGCCAGTTGTCCGCAGGCGGCATCAATATCTTTACCGCGGCTGCGGCGCACATTGGTAATAATGCCCTGTTTGCGCAGGTAACCGGCAAATGCTTCAATTTTATCTTCGCCCGCATTTAAAAAACTGGCAAACGAAATAGGATTATATTCAATGATATTGACCTTGCAGGGTAAGTGCTTGCAAAACTTAGCCAGTTCGGCCGCATCCTGCAGATTATCGTTAAAGCCGTCAAACACAATGTACTCGTAGGTAACTGCGTTGCGGGTTTTCTGATAATAATATTTTAAAGCCTCCGCCAGCGCTTTCAGCGAGTTTTGTTCGTTGATGGGCATAATGGTATTACGCTTTTCGTCATTGGCGGCGTGCAGGGAAAGAGCCAGATTAAATTTTACCTGATCATCGCCCAGCTTTTTAATCATTTTGGCAATACCTGCGGTAGATACCGTAATGCGCCTGGCTGCCATGTTCAACCCGTCCTCGGCGGTAATGCGCTCAATCGACTTTAGTACATTGCTGTAGTTCAGCAAAGGTTCGCCCATGCCCATATAAACAATATTGCTCAGCGGCATTCCGTAATGCTGTTTTGCCTGCTGGTCGATGAGCACCACCTGGTCATAAATTTCGTCAGGGTTAAGGTTGCGTTTACGCTCCATATAGCCCGTAGCGCAGAATTTACAGGTTAAACTGCAACCTACCTGCGAAGATACGCAGGCCGTCATCCGATCGGTGGCAGGTATTAAAACACCTTCAATTAGATGACTATCGTGTAAAATAAAAGAATTTTTTATAGTTTTATCAGCACTAAACTGAGACGAATTTATTTTTACTTGGTTGATAACAAAATGTTCGTCCAGTTTTTTACGAAGTTCTTTTGAAATATTGCTCATGTCGTCAAAAGAAAAACATGATTTCTTCCAAAGCCACTCGTACACCTGTTTAGCTCTGAAGCTTTTTTCGCCCAGTTGAACAAACTGCTGTTGCAAGGCTTCAAGGCTAAGGCTGCGGATGTCTGTTTTTTTTACTATTGTGCTCACTTCTACAAAGATAAGCGATTTGCCCGTTTATTCTTTTGGGCAGATGTTTTCTATTTGTAAAATTAGAAAAACAACGACTTTTATTTAATTGTAGATTAAATTTGCAAAACAAATTGATGAATGAGAACTACTTAGGTGTGTAGATATATTTAACCTTAATGAAAAGTTTTAGAGCCGATTACGTTTTTCCCGTTAGTGCCGATCCGATAAAGAATGGAGTAGTTACCGTTGATGATAACGGCAGAATAATGAATGTAAATATGACCGGGCTGCCCGGGGTCGAGATTCAGACCCTGCAAGGTATCCTGTGCCCCGGTTTTGTGAATACGCATTGCCATACCGAGCTTTCCCATCTAAAAGACAAAATACCTCAAAATTCCGGGCTGATTGAATTTATTAAAGGAGTTCAGCAATTCAGAAGTGTGGATTTAGCTGAGGTAACAGAAGCTGCCCGCCGGGCCGACCAGGAGATGTACGACAATGGTATTGTAGCCGTGGGCGATATCTCCAACAGTCCGCACACCATTCCTTTAAAAAAGGAAAGCCGGTTGTATTACCACACGTTTGTTGAAATTTTCAGCTTTCTGCCCGACCGGGCTGTGACCGCTTTTGATAATGCCGTGCAATTGATGGACCAGTTCAGGCCATTGTCTGTTTCTATAGCGCCGCATGCGCCTTATTCGGTATCCAAAGAGTTGTTCAGGCTGATCAGGGATTATTGCGAAACCCACGAGAACCTGATTACCATGCACAGCCAGGAATGCGAGGATGAGAATAAATTTTATCGCTATAAACAGGGCAGCTTTAACGGCCTGTATGAGCATTTTGGTATCGACATCAGCTATTTTAAACCGCAGGCCCGTAATTCGCTGCAGTCTATAGTGCCGCTGCTTACGCACAAGCAGCCTGTTTTGCTGGTACACAATACCTGTACCAATTTAAAGGACATTTACTTCGCCAAACGTTTCGACCGTAAAATCAGCTGGTGTTTCTGCCCTAATGCCAACTTGTATATTGAAAGCAAGCTGCCTAAAGTAGACCTGTTTTTAGACCAGGGTTTCAACATTACGCTGGGTACCGATAGCCTGGCCTCGAATAACAAATTATCTATCCTGGGTGAGATGCTCACCCTGCAGCAAAACTTTTCATCGCTTACCCTGAACCGGTTGATGGAGTGGGGTACTTTAAACGGCGCTAAGTTTTTGGGTATCGACAGCCAGATAGGAAGCCTTGAAACGGGTAAAATTCCGGGTTTGAACCTCCTTACCGGTTTAGACGGATTGAAACTGACTCCCGAAACTAAAGTACAGCGGTTAATTTAACTTACTTTATGCGGTAATGTGCTGCTTGCACATAGGCGGGCTATCCAAATAAATTAACTGTATTTTTGCCAGCGGATATGGCAACTAAACATTTGAATATTATCGTAAAAGGTAAGGTGCAGGGTGTATTTTACCGGGCTACTACCAAAGCCGTAGCCGACCAACTGGGCGTTAAAGGCATGGTGAAAAACGCAGAGGATGGCAGCGTTTATATAGAAGCTGAAGCGGATGCTGCCACTATGGATATGTTTTTAGACTGGTGCCGCGAAGGACCGGAAAGAGCCCGGGTAGCCAGTGTAGACACCGAAGAGGCCGAAC
>CAXTCH010000069.1:0-11511 GCA_964241945.1 uncultured Mucilaginibacter sp. | reverse complement strand
TATCCCGAATTGTTTGCCAGCCACATTACCAAGTGCAAATTGCAAATGATGCGCTTGGCAGCGCAACCTGATAGCTGGCGCATCGGCCCGGCTCTGTGCGGTGGGCTGTCTATGGTGCACTATCCGGGTTTTAAAGCAGCACCTTCGCTGCCGCAGTTGCAAGAACGCTATGAAGCGCAATATGCTGATTATTTAAAATGGGGCATACATGTAATGGTGGCCCAAAACGGCGGCGGCGAGCTTACCATCGGCGACTCACATGAATACGGCTTAACCCATGACCCTTTTGATAAGCAATTTATTAACGAAATGATAATTGCTTATTTGCATTCATTTGCCAACTTTAAGGAATGGAAACTGCTGCAGTCATGGCATGGCATTTATCCTAAAATGACGGATGGCCGTACGGAGCTGGTTACCGAGCCCGAACCGGGCGTTACCGTCATCAATGGTCTGGGCGGCAACGGTATGACTTTGTCTTTCGGGCTATGCGAACAGGTAATCAGCGGCAGTTACACCGGCTATTAAATAAAACACTAAAAATCAACGTTATAGCGTTACTGTAAAGAGATGGATAACCGCAGAGATTTTTTAAAGAAAGCCGCTTTCCTGGCAGGGGCAACCGGCTTGGCTAATGTATTGCCGGCTTCTATACAAAAGGCCTTGGCTATTAATGCGCCCGAAGGCAGCACCTATATGGATGCCGAGCACATTGTAATACTGATGCAGGAAAACCGCTCTTTTGATCAGACCTACGGTCACTTAAAAGGTGTGCGTGGCTACAACGACCCGCGGGCCATTGAGCTGCCCAACAAAAACAAAGTTTGGCTGCAAACCAATGCCGTGGGCGAAACTTATGCACCTTTTCATTTAGATATTAAAGGCACAAAAGCTACCTGGATGAGTTCATTGCCGCACTCCTGGTCGAACCAGACCAATGCGCGAAACGATGGCAGGTACGATAAATGGCTCGATTCCAAACGTTCAGGCACCCCTGAATACGCCCACATGCCGCTTACCATGGGCTATCACACCCGCGAAGATATTCCTTTTTATTATTCGCTGGCCGATGCTTTTACTATATGTGACCAGAATTTCTGCTCCTCATTAACCGGCACTAACCCTAACCGCCTGTATTTTTGGAGCGGTACTATCCGCCATGAGCAAAACGAAGAGTCGCGGGCCTTGGTATGGAATGATGACATGGACTACGGCACCCTTAACTGGACTACTTTTCCCGAGCGGCTGGAGCAAAACGGCATCTCCTGGAAATGTTACCAGAATGAGATGAGCATCGACGTTGGCTTTTCGGGCGAACACGATTTCTGGCTGTCCAACTTTCAGGATAATCCGCTGGAGTTTTTTGGGCAATACAACATCAAATTGCACCCCAGGCATTTGGAGCAACTGGAAAATCGGTCACAGCAATTACCGGGGCAGATAGCCGACTTGCAAAACCGCATGGCTTCCCTGCCACCCAACGACGCCGAAGCAGCACACATGCAAAAGCAACTGAAGCAGATGAACGCCGATTTGGAGCAGGTGCGCAAGGATATGTCGACCTACCATCGCGAACAGTTCAACTCACTGACTGAGCATCAGAAGAATATTCATACCAAAGCTTTTGATACCAATAAGGACGACCCTCATTACCACGAATTAGAAGAACTGACGTATGACGATAACGGCACGCAGCGTACTTTGAAAGTGCCCAAGGGTGACGTGTTGCATAACTTCAGGCAGGATGTGAAAAACGGCACCCTGCCTATGGTTTCCTGGGTAACTGCACCCGAAAGTTTTTCGGATCACCCCAGCGCTCCCTGGTTTGGCGCCTGGTACGTCTCGGAGGTGCTGGATATCCTGACACAAAATCCTGAACTGTGGAAGAAAACCATTTTCATTTTGGCTTATGATGAAAATGACGGTTACTTTGACCATGTGCCGCCTTTTGTGCCAGCGCATTCGCACCAGGAAGGCACCGGCAAGGCTTCGGCCGGCATAGATACCCGTGCCGATTTTGTAACTCTTGCCCAGGAGCAGGAACGCCATAATTTTCCTGAAAAATACGACCGTGAAGGCCCGATCGGGTTAGGCTACCGGGTTCCGCTGGTTATTGCCTCGCCTTGGACCAAAGGGGGTTGGGTAAACTCGGAAGTGTTTGACCATACCTCCACGCTGCAGTTTCTGGAAAACTTTTTAAGCCAGAAAACGGGTAAGCCTATTAAAGAGGATAACATCAGCCCGTGGCGGCGTACCATATGCGGCGATTTAAGCTCGGTATTCCGGCCTTATCACCGCGATGAAATTCCGTCGCCCGAGTTTGTGCCTAAAAATGCTTTTATTGAAAGTATATACAACGCCAGGTTTAAAAAGCTGCCCGATACCTACAAGCAACTGAATGCCGATGAAGTAGCCCTGCTTAATGCTCATCCTCATGCTTCGCCTCATATGCCGCAACAGGAAACCGGTATTAAGCCCGCCTGCGCATTACCTTACCAGTTTTATGCAGACGGAAAGCTGAGCGCAGACAAAAAAGCATTTGAAATAATTTTTAATAACCGTACAGAAGTATTCGGGGCTAAAACTGCGGGTGTGCCTTTTAATATTTATGCGCCGGGTAACTACCGGCAACTCAATGGTGAGGCAGCGCCGCTGCGCACCTGGGCCTATGCCGTAAAAGCCGGCGACCGGTTGGGTGATGCCTGGCCCCTGCATGAGTTTGAAAATGACCATTACCACCTGAGGGTATACGGTCCCAACGGTTTTTACCGTGAATTTGCCGGCACGGCTCAGGACCCTGACTTAACAGTGGCCTTGGTACATGAGCATGGTTTAACTTCGGGCACGTACACCGGTAACGCCCTGCTGCAGCTAACCAACCACGGCCAGCACCCGCAAACCGTTGAGGTGGTGGATCAGGATTATAAACTTCATCACTTTACCCGGATTATTCCTGCAAAGCATACCGTAAACCTGCCTTTAAAACTGCATGAAAGCCACGGCTGGTACAGCTTTAAAGTGCAGGTTGCCGGGCATACTGACTTTGTGAGGCACTACGCCGGCCGCCTCGAAACCGGCAAATCCAGCTACAGCGATCCGTTGATGGGCCGGATTGCCGTGGTGTAAAAAATTAAATTATAAAGGCCCGGTTCAAATCCGGGCTTTCACTTTGTCTTTCTATAGCTGTCTGAAAATGCTGATCCGAAAAGTTGCCCTTTTATGGCTGTGCTTAAGCCTTAGTTATGCCTTTGTACAGGCGCAAACCCGCAAAGCTTTATTCATTATTGCCGACGGCATTCCGGCGGATGCAATTGAAAAACTTAACCTGCCGTATTTAAAGCAAATTGCTCAGCAGGGGGCTTTTTTGCGCGCACATGTAGGCGGCGATAAATCTGCCTATAATCAAACACCTACCATATCGGCCGTAGGCTATAACAGTTTGCTTACCGGTACCTGGGTTAATAAGCACAATGTATGGGATAATGATATCAAGGCTCCCAATTATAACTATCCCACCTTGTTCCGGCTGTTTAAAAATCAGTATCCTGAAAAAAAGATTGCGGTATTTTCGAGCTGGCTGGATAACCGTACCAAGCTGGTGGGCGACGGCCTGCCGCAAACCAACAACCTGAAGGTTGATATTCATGCCGATGGTTATGAATTAGATACAGTAAACTTTAAGCACGACAAGCGGCGCGACTTTATGCACCGGATTGATGAGAAAGTGATTGCCGAAGCCGACCGCAGCATTCGTACCCAGGCGCCCGATTTATCATGGGTGTATCTGGAATATACCGATGATATGGGGCATATGCACGGCGACAGTCCGGACTATTACAGCGCTATAGAAATGATGGATAAACAGGTGGGCAAAATATGGGAGGCCATACAATACCGCAAACAGCATTTTCATGAAGACTGGCTGATTTTTATTACCACCGATCATGGCCGCGATGAACAAACGGGGCGGAATCATGGCGGGCAATCTGCGCGGCAGCGCTCTACCTGGATGGTAACTAATGCACCGCATTTAAATGAGTATGCGAAGTATGACAATCCCGGTATTGTTGATATTATGCCTTCTATAGCCCGCTTTATGCAGGTGCAGGTTCCGCCTGCCCAGGCGCGTGAAATTGACGGCACCCCGTTAATTGGTCCGTTATCAGTAACCCGCCCCACCGTGAATTATATACAAGGTGCACTGGATATTACCTGGAAGCCTGCAACTGCAGGCGAAAAGATTAAAATATGGGTGGCCGCCACTAATCATGTTAAAGAAGGGCAGCCGGATGACTACCATTTGCTGGCTGAAGTGAATGCTGATACCGGACATGCCTTAATACCCGTAAAAGATGTGCCTTCCAACTTCTATAAAATCTGCCTGGAAGGTAAATACAATATGGTAAATAGATGGGTGATGACGGAGCCGGATAAGTAACGGTATTGACACTTGCAATTTTGCCCGCCGGTTCTCCGGCACATGCCATGACGGTAAATTCAGATTATAGCAGGAAAAGATAAGATGTAGTTATTAATACAGGGTGATGATTTACTGAAAGAACAGGGTAATATTTTTGAACCTGCTTAAACAGTAATTGCAACTCGGACTATTTTAAGAAGTAGATAATTTAAGCCGGTTAACCGTTTGCCACGGGGCGGGCCGGCAAAATGCTTATTTTAATACACCTGCTTATTGTAGTTGTTCAGTGTGGATTTGATGACCTTAATCAGGTCATACATGCCGTAGGGTTTCGGTAAAAAGGCATCCGCAGGTACATTTTTCAAATCCACCGACGACATTACTGAGGCAAAAACCACCGGCGTATTGCTGAAGCGCTCATCGCTTTTAATTTGCCTGCAAATGTCTCTGCCGTCATATTCATTTAGGTAGCCGTCCAAAATAATCAGATCGACATCGTTTTGTATCAAACATTCTATAATGTGGCCGTATTTTTTGCACACAGTTGTCCGGTAGCCGGCAATGTGCAAAACGTCTTCTACAGCGGTAGTCAGGAAATTATCGTCTTCAACAATCAGAATATGAGCAGGCATTTATTACTATCATCTTAGAAACGGCTGACGATGCACTATTCACCAATGCCAACACTACCTTCGACAAGCCGATAACACAATTTTTATGTCCCTAATGAAACTTGTCAAAAATATTCTTTTTAGTTGTAATTTGTATTATCCTTGTGGCGTTTTACTGAATAATTGTTAGTTTAATTTGCATTTCCCTCTCTTTATATATAAGCTTTGATGCCATGCCCAAAAATCTGTTCATTGACGATAATCTTTTAGAGCATCAAATCTTTCAATTGATGGTAAAAAAGTTTTTACCGGAGGTTGTTATTGAATACAGCGATGACCCGGAACAGGTAATGACCGATATTACTGCGCATGCAGCAAAGCCCGACCTGCTGCCCGGTAAAATTATACTGGATTTAAACATGCCAAAGTATAGCGGCTACGATTTCTTGAAAGATATGAATCAATTGCAAAGCGTATTGAGCAAACCGGTAGACATTTATATCTTTTCTTCCTCCATATCTCCACAGGATGTTCAGCTTTTCCGAAGCTATCCCTTCATCAAAGCCTATATTGTAAAGCCATTAACAGAAGCTAAGCTTAAGCAGATATTTTCAGTAGCTTAAGGGGCATACAAGCCTGAAATATTCTTATACGCAGATACATACTCGTACCGTGAATGCTGTAAATGCCAATCAAAAAAAGTTTCTTAAAGACTGCTTTCTTACCAAAAATTGATAACCATCCGGTACTTTATACTACAAACTTGATTAAAGTCACTACGTATTTCCTGTGAATCATCGTGCTGATTCAAATTTTTATGTAAAAAAGGCCGTCTTAAAACCGTTTTTTGCAACCGCTTGTCATCCTGTTCGTAGAAGAGATATATTAAAATTTATCTGTTATGCCGCAACCTGCTCCCGAATCTACACGCCTGCCTATATTAAAGACCTGGGCTATGCTGGTAATTGCGCCATTGGCCTGTATATTAATTCTTTACTTTGCGGATCTTAACAACAGGTATTTGCCGCTCATCCTCACCCAGGCCCTAATAGTGCTTTGTACATTACTGGTGATATGCCTGCTGCTGCTGCGCTTTGCAAGGCTTATTCAGCTTACAGAATATCTGTGGAGCCGCAACGCACCTGTCCAATCTTCAGCCGAATATCAAAAAGTGCCCGTTGAAGCTTAAACTTAAAGCCAATCAATCCCGTGACATTACTTTTAAACCAATTAGATAGTGATAGAGTTGGTTCCTGCATTTAAGGAGTAGGGCTTTGATTTCCATACCAATATACCGGTTGTTTTCGGTGGCAATTGAATGCTGATTTTCCACTTGCTTTTATCCAGGTTATAACTCACCGCAATAGTGCCGTTGGGATGCGGAATTTTACCGCCGATTTGAGTTATGGTTCCTAAATGGGGTTCAATTTTTACTTTTTGAAAGCCGGGCGCATCGCTGTCAATACCTAGCACCGTTCTGTAAAATTCAATGTTGGGGCTGGCACCCCAGGCGTGGCAGTCGGAGCGTGTGGTGTTCACATCAGAATATTCGGCCCAGGTGGTCAGGCCCATTGCCACATTTTCGCGGTAAATATCCAGCCAGTTCATGTAATCGTTACCCAGGCCGGCTTTAATCAGGGCTTGGTTCAGGTAATACTTAAAATAAACAGAACATTGAGTTAAGCTTTTATCCAGCAATAGTTTATGCGCCAATGCCGGCCTGTCGGCTTCCGTTACCAAGCCGGTAAGGATGGCCAGTGCATTTGCGTGTTGGGAAAATCCGGTTTTTTCTTTCGTATCTGCATACAAACCTTTAGCAGCATCCCAGTATTTATGCTGAATAGTTGCCTTAAGCTGCGTGGCTTTTTGTGTGTAAATACGGGCATAATCGGGTAAGCCTACTTGCCCTTCCATTTCGGCGGCCCACTGGTAGGCCAGCAGCAACTGCAAATCGTAAATGGCTGCACTGCCATCTTTTCCCTTCACATCACCTGCCATATTTCCGGCCCAGTCTACAAAAGCCCAATAGGGGGTGTCTTTTAAAGAGCCGTCCGGCTGCTGATATTTGCTGAAAAAGTCCAGTACCGTTCTTTCGCCTACCAGTTTATCTTTAATAAAGTTACCATCGTTCCTGTACATCCAGTAATCGTGCAGCATGCCAATATACCATAACGAGAACGGGGAAATAATCTGCGTTCCCTTTGTAGGGTAGCAGCTTTTGGTGATGCCCTCCGCTAAACGCGAATGATCAATCTGGGTAAGGGCATTGCGGGCCAGCCGGTCATCGCTGGTATTATAATAAGAAACCAGGGCCTGTATGCGGGTGTCGCCAATGTATTGCAGCTGTTCATAGTAAGGGCAGTCAGTATAGGTTTCCCAGGCATTAAGCCGGGCGGTGCGCCAGCCAATGGCCAAAAGTTGCTTTATTTCCGGGTTTTCGGTTTGGATAGATGAAGCCAGCTGAAACGGGTAGCCGGTAAAAGTGCCATATAGGTCGTCAATTACCAGCGGCTCATTTTCGGTGTGCACAATAACCCGCAGGTAGCGATACGTGCGAAAGTTTAACGATGTAAACGATTGCATTTGGCTGCCATCCGAAATCAGGCTGTCAATACGGCCCACAAATTCCTTGCCTGCTACTTCGTTCCGGTTACCCTTACGGCTGCCGTTGCTGCCTTTTTCATATAAAGATTCGGCATAGCCTAAGGAAATACCGGCATTTTTGCCGCCGCTGAAATTAAAGGTAACGTAAGCATTGGTTTCAAAGGTTTGGTCAAGCAGCAGGGTAGCCAGTGTGTGAGCGGGAACGATTACGGGGTCCTTTTTTGCAGGAAATGCCGAAGGAACACTGACGTTGGCAGAGCTTCGCAATTTTGGAATGCGCTGGTACGTCATTTCGCGCGCGGGGAGCGTAGAAGGCACAAGCGCCCAATCAATACCCCAGGCCATGCCTTTCAAACTGCCGTCCATTATTTTAACAGCGCCCGGCCAGGCGCTGTCATCATAAGCAGAGGCCATCCAGTCGCCCTTAACCGTTTGGTTCATGTTGACCATTTCGCCCTTGCTGGCTGCAAAAAAGAAACCGGGCACGGGCAAGTGTCCTTTATCCCGTATGCCTTTCCAGGTGTTGTTGGTATTCAATATCTCTTCCTGCGGAGAGCTGCCCTGCAAAATGAAGCCGGTACGCACACTGATTTGCGCTGCCGGACTGTACTGCGCCTCATTCCATACAAGCGCTGCTACCGTATTTTTTCCTGAAATTAAATAAGGGGCAAGGTCAACGGTTTCATAGTTCCAAAAGTACGTATCACCGCGTGCAGGGCCCAGGGATACCAGACTACCGTTAACATACAGCTTATAACGGTTATCGGCAGATACATGCACCAGAAATGATGCAGGCTTATGCTGAAATTCCAGCTGTTTACGGAAATAAAAAACCCCGTAGCTGGCCCCGTCATCACCGGGTACAGTTATCCATTGCGCGTTCCATCCTTTTTCGGGCATAGAAGAATTTACAGGTTTAGCTGAAGAATAATTGCCTGCCAGCAACCCCAAAACCATAAAGACGATGTTAAAGATGATTTTCATTATACAGTGAAAATTATGTCGAATAAATTAAGTAAATCGATTTAGTAATTAGTTATAGTGTTTCAAATTTTAGCATCAGGAACAGAATATAAAAAGTATACGGTCACCTTATTAACAGGCAGGCAATCAAGTAACCATGCCTGTATTAATGGTTAAGTGAACCGGCCCCCTTAATTTCTGCTTTGCATGTATACCGGGTCTTTTAAATAATATTTTAATTCAATCAGGTTGGTAGGCAGTGACCTGGAATTCCAATGCTGATGCAGGGCTATGGCAGCGCCTAAAGCGGTTGCCTGCGGCATGGAGGCGGCGAATACTTCCATGTCCGGGAAAGCTACCGACAGCATATTCATAAATAACTGGTTCTTGCCAAAGCCGCCATCCACAAATATTCTTTTTACCGGGGTTTCCCTGAGCACCCGGTTTGAGGATTCAACCTGCTGTCGTACCAAATCATACATTAAATGATGGTAAGCTTCAGTATCATTTTGATAATTGTTGAGATCTACCTTTTGAAACGGCAGTAACCGGCCGTTTTCTACCAACGCCGGGTTTTGCCCGAGCGCCGGTATAATCTCCCGGTGGTAAGCCATCGTTTTGTACCTTGCCTGCGAAGAATTGAAATGGCCGGCCAGCCGCCTGGTTTGCACTTCATGTTCATGGCCCGAAAACAACCGGGAGGCTTTTACCGGATACCCCTGGTAATCCAGGTAGCACAAACAATCTGCCGCCAGCTCTTCGGCCGTTAAGGGCGCATGGTTAAACGGGTTTAAACTTATGCACCAGGTTCCGGTAGAGAGCAGCATAAAAGGTTCGTGAAAATTGGTTAGATAAGGAATCAGTGCAGCAGAGCTGTCATGCAAACCCGGGCCGGCTTTAACCGGGTGACCTTCAAAAGCCACTTTATAGGTACGATGCGCTTCAACCAGCGGGGCCAGCTTGCCGGCAATGCTTTCTTTTACAGTCCAATCATGATATGCCTGCCTGTCAAAGTCCCATAACGCGGTATGGCAGCCAATGCTGGTAAGGTCACTTACCGGCTGACGGGTAAGTAAATAGCTCATGTATTGCGGGAGGTGCAAAGCATAGCTTACATTTTTAAATATTCCCGGCTGCTCATTTTTAAGGCGATACAACTGCAGGCCGGAATTTAGGCTGCCGAGCGCGGGTGAGGCCGTCTGGCGCGCCAGCTTGTCCTTGCCGCCATAAGTATTGTAAAATTTTTCCTGCAGCCCGTCAGGGTAGGGTTTCAGATAATTATATAAGGGGGTTAAGGGCTGCCCATACTCATCAATGTAAACAAAGCTGGCCCCGTAAGCCGAAAAGTTGACAGCTTTGATATCATATTGCTCCAATCGGAAAACTTCCCTCAGGGAATCAAACAAAGAGGAGTTTAGGGCATCCAGGTTGTCGCAGGCAAACCCCTCCTCGTCGGTGGTTTCGTTAAACCGGGCCGATTTTTCATAAACGATTTGATAATCCTCGTTAAAAAGGAACAGCTTTTTATTGGTCTTCCCGATATCGAATATGGCTATGACCGCCTCACGTTTCATGGTTATAATCCGGTAGCTACGGTTTGCATCCCACGTTCTTTAATCAGCGTTTTGCGTACCTCCAGGTGCCGGTAGGCTGCTATTGGTTGCAGTGCTCCGCCTTGTTGTAAACGCGCCTCGGCCACCAGCGGGCGCACATCGGTGCGGTAGGCTTGCTGCAAAATTTCCTGTGCTTTTACCACATCGTTATTTTGCTGGGCGTCTGTCAGGGCAGCGCGGTCTAAAATTAACGCCTGTGCATAAGCAATCTTGATGGCTTCCACCGACTGCAGCAAGTCTTCAACAGGGTCTTTTACATTGTGTGAGGCATCAATCATCCAACCCAAATCGCGCGCATGGTTCATGCCGCGGGCATCCATGCCTTCTACCAGTTCGTTAAAAATCAAAAACAACTGGTACGGATTGATGCTGCCCACCGTTAAATCATCATCGCCGTATTTGGAATCATTGAAATGGAAACCGGCCAGTTTTTCTTCCATTAAAAGCAGCGAAACAATCTGCTCAATATTAGTATTGGGCAAATGGTGACCTAAATCCACCAGCGTAGCCGCTTTGCTGCCTAATTTGTTGGCCAGCAGCAGCGACTGCCCCCAATCGCCAATGGTGGTAGAGTAAAAGTTAGGTTCATAGGGTTTATATTCTACCCAAACTTTCCAGTCATCCGGTAAAGCTTCATAAATTTCCTGCAAACTTTCCAGCGTGTTTTGAAACGCTTTGCGGAAATTGAGCTGACCGGGAAAATTCGAACCGTCGGACAACCATACCGAAATTGCGTTTGAGCCCAGTTCCCTGCCGTATTTAATAACCTGGATATTGTGCTCAATGGCTTGCCTGCGCACTGCCCTGTCGGTATGGTGCAAGGAGCCGAATTTATAGCTTAGTTTCTGGTCCTTCTGATCCTGAAAAGTATTGGAGTTTACGGCATCGAAACGCAGGCCGTTTTGTGCAGCAACCGCCTTAACAGCAGCTGCATCCTCAGGAATATCCCAGGGAATGTGCAATGAAATGGAATCGCTCGAACGGTTAAGCGCATGGATAATACCCACGTCTTCAATTTTTTCTTCCAGATTGCGGGGTTCACCGCCACCCGAAAAACGCCCGAAGCGGGTGCCGCCGGTGCCCAGTGCCCAACTGGGAATGGTGATATTAAAAGCGGTAAGCTTCTCTAAAACTGAGTTAGCATTAGCTATTTCTGCGGTTAACTGACCGAGCCTGACTTTATGAGGGCTTACATATTTTTCATTATGCTCATTAATTCCAAGCGTATTGATTCTCATAACAGGTTTAAAATTGGTAGAAAACGGCCTGGTCTCTCACCTCCAGGCCGTATGTACATAAT
>CAXTCH010000068.1:5102-11712 GCA_964241945.1 uncultured Mucilaginibacter sp. | reverse complement strand
ACAAAATCAGGGCGGTGATGCTCGCCGAAGGCATATACATCCAAACCCACTTCATCAGCCAGCTTTACTTCCTCCAATAGCTGCTGCACCCGTATATGAGCATTTACAGCATTGCCGGATTTATGATCGGGCTGTACCTCGCCAAAGGTGCTTATTCCTATTTCCATTGCGTTTACCCTTATATGGATTAATAATATTCAGATGCTGTTTATATAACAGAGGTAAACATAGTCCAATTTAATTAAAAAACGAGGCATGTTCAATAGCTTCGGGCTGTATAATGATGTATTGTACCAGTTTAAATTCATCAATTACCTTTCGTTTAATGCGGTCAATGGCCTCATTAATTTCTTGGGTAATTAAATCATCCTTAAACACAATGATCATCATCAGCAACACTTCATGTGGCGATTCATAGGTAGACCATATATGCTGTACTTTCACCACCGAAGCATCTTGTGACGCTAAAGCGCATATTTTCTGCTTTGTTTCATCCGTTATTCCTTCGCCCATCAGTAAACTGCGGTTCTCGCGAGCCAGTATTAATGAAACGCCTGCCAGCAACAAGCCTACCAGGATAGAAGCCACACCGTCCAGATAAGGAAGGTGAAAGCGCTGATTTAAAAAAGTACATACAAAAACAATGATTAAGCCAATCACCGCTGCGCTGTCTTCAAACAACACCAAAAAGTCTGACGGGTCTTTACTCTTGATGATGGCCTGCCACCAGGACTGCTGACCTCTTACTTTATTAAACTGTTTTATAGAAATTATTAATGAAAACCCTTCAAAGCAAACAGACAAACCCAAAACTATATAATTCAGTTTAGGATCTTTCAGTGTTTCAGGGTGCATCATGTGCGTAATGCCCTGATAAATAGAAACCCCTCCGCCCAGGCCGAAAATTAATACAGATACAATAAACGCCCAAAAGTATAACTCCTTACCATATCCGAAGGGATGTGTAGCGTCCGGTTTTTGTTTACTTTGCCGCAGGCCCAGCAAAAGCAGCAGTTCGTTAACTGTATCTACCAGCGAGTGTATGCCTTCGGCTATCATGGCGCCGCTGTTACTGATAGCGCCGGCCGCAAATTTGGTAATGGCAATTAACAAGTTAGCGATCAATGCACTGTAAATGGTAATTTTGGATGAAGCCATACTTCATAGTAATACGTTACCATGCTGTTTGTTTGCTGCCGTTAAAAACGGCTATCGCTGCTTTAGCTTACCGGTTTGCTATCTTTGACTATTCATTTTTAATTGATGACCGAAACGCAGGTGTTTTTGCCTACCGGCACGTTACTGAATGCCAGCCGTAAGTGGATATTATTTTTACTGCTGCTACCATTATTTGCTGTAATTATCCATTTATATGCGCCTGAACTTATTTTTACCGTACCTGTATTCGCTATCATTACTATTATCGCTTTGCTGAGAACAAAGCAGCCGGTTAAAGTTGCATTATCTCCCCGGCAAAAAACCCTTCAATATACTTACAAAAACGGCTGGGGCAGGCAGCGCACAGTAACCGTTGATTTGAGTACTGCAGGCGGACATTATGAATTTGAACAAATCAGCCGGAATACCTGGGGCTGGCACCTATTGCTGTATAATGGCAACTATTTCCGCAACCGGGTATCTGTTCAGCAGCGGGAAAGGGGCGGTTTTACCAAAAGGCAACTGGATGAGATGGTAGCTGTAGTGCACCAATGCCGGGCGGGTACATTAAGCCGTGTTAACCCATAAAAACGGTTATATTCTTCGTTTTAAAGTAATAATCACATTCTCATATTTATGATTATTATATACACCTAAAATCAAACTTCGTCCGTTTCTTGAGCGAAAAATGCTTTCAATTTCATCTAAACTCATAGTTGTTACAGGTTTAAAATTAATAGCAGTTAGTTCATCTCCGCTTTGCAGGCTGGCTTCTTCTGCCGGAGAGCCGGGTTCAATGCGGCTGATTAAAACATGTTTTAAATCATCACCGGTAGCATAATATTCAATACCCGTCATGTCGTGCTCAAACGGGTCTTTAAAATTATATCTCGATTTGAAGTAAATTTTACCATCGGGATAATCAAAAATAACGGTAAACTTTTTAAGTACATCAATACCTAAATTTCCGTCATATTGGGTGGCCTGAACAATGTGTATGGTATCCGGAAAGCAGGATAATACCGATCGCAGGCTGTACTTACCTAAATCCATCGCTTCTATCCGGCCAATTTTCCCTTCAATTAAACCCGTTAAACCATAACCCAAGTTACCTGATATGGATTTGGTAAGAGGCCAGTTATGCGTTTGCAATCCGTTCAGCATCAATGCATGGCCCGATCCTAAATCAGCCAATAGTTTACAGCTGCGTACCATACTATCACGAAAATGTACGGGTGTTACCAGATAAGGTTTATTGTGTTCGATCGTAATAGGGAGTACCGCATATTTATTTAAACGGCGTAAGCGACCGGGTACGCATGCAGTGAGGGTGCTGTCATTAAAATTAATTTTAATGGCCATTTCTTTGAAAAACTCATAGCCTAATATGCCATGTATAGGCATACCTGCATAATTGGACAAACCGAAATGATCCTGAGTAAATATGGCCGCACCCATATTATAAGAGGTAAAACCCGGAAGCTGTACGTTCAGTGCCGGCGCTAATACGGCATCATATGCATCTTTGCCATCAACACCCCTTAGTTTTATAATGCGCCGGTTGGCCGGTAACTGAACAGAATCTAAAAGTGAAGGATTGGTGATAATCATAATTCCAACACCGGTATCCATAATGAAGTTATAAGGCCCTGTATTATTAATCTGCAATTTAACAACGATCAGGTTACGCACTAATTTAAACGGCAGCGTACTTTGCTTTTTATTAACCGGCAAAAAATATTGGGCATTGGTTGTATTAATACCAATAATGCTTATCAGTAATATTACCCATAAGCTAATGCGTACAAATCTGGCTTGCATATACTTCAACAATTAAACGCTCAACACTAAATAGCCTGGAATAAAATAGAATAGGTCGCCGTTTCAGAAACGGCCATAACTGGTTTGTAATGATAAAGTTACATTATGCTTTTTTGAAAAAGAAATTTTATTCCGAAATATTTTTCGCCAGTCAGCAGCCTGTTTAAACTTTACACCCTCTTAACACATTTGCCGTAAATTGCTGTTAAACTTGCAGCTGTAAAAACAGGGAATCAATCTGCAAATGAAAATCGGAATTGTTTGTTACCCAACCTTTGGCGGTAGCGGGGTGGTAGCCACAGAATTGGGTAAGGCGCTGGCCGCCCGCGGGCATCAAATACACTTTGTTACCTACAACCAGCCGGTACGGCTCGATTTCTTTTCAGAGAACCTGTTTTATCATGAAGTAGCCGTAAGCAAGTACCCTTTGTTTGAATATCCACCCTATGAACTGGCCTTGGCCAGCCGCCTGGTAGATGTGGTCCGTTTTGAAAAACTGGATATACTGCACGTACACTACGCTATTCCGCACGCTTCAGCAGCTTTTATGGCCAAGCAAATACTGGCTACCTATGGCATTCATATCCCGGTGATTACCACACTGCATGGTACCGACATTACGCTGGTAGGTAAAGACCGTACGTATCAACCGGTGGTTACTTTTTCTATCAATCAAAGCGATGGCGTAACCTCGGTATCTGAGCATTTAAAGCAGGATACATACCGCTTTTTTCCTGAGGTAACTAAAGACATTAAGGTAATTCCGAATTTTATCGACCTTAATCGTTTTAACCATAAATCGAAAGGGCATTTTAAAAAAGCCATTGCTCCCGAAGGAGAAAAAATATTGGTTCATGCTTCCAACTTCAGGCGTGTAAAACGGGTGAATGATGTGGTACGCATTTTTGCTGAAGTGAGTAGGCAGATACCCTCCAAACTGCTGATGGTGGGCGACGGGCAGGACCGTGCCGAAGCTGAGCAACTGGCCCGCGATTTGGGCGTAAGCGCAAACGTGCGCTTTTTAGGTAAACAGGATGCAGTAGAAGAAATTTTATCAGTGTCTGACCTGTTCCTGATGCCCTCGCAATCCGAGAGCTTTGGTTTAGCGGCTTTAGAAGCGATGGCCTGCCAGGTACCGGTAATCAGTTCCAATACTGGCGGCTTACCTGAACTGAATGTGGATGGCGTGACCGGCTTTTTAAAAGACGTAGGTGATGTGGAAGGCATGGCCGCAAAAGCTGTTTACATTCTGAAAGATGAACAGCGGCTGGGTCAATTCAAAGCCAACGCTCTGGCCCGTGCACAAACTTTTGACCTGGCGAATATTATGCCCATTTATGAAAGCTATTACGAAGAAATTTTAGCCGGCAGCAAACGGGCCATTAAAGCTTAAACTTTTAATTGGCAGGATTTATGCAGGTGGATGACTACTAATCCGCCTTATATGAAAAAGTTAATTCAATTTGTAGCCACAATGGCTTTGGCAGCCCTTGTGTTCTCTTCGTGTTCAGGACCTAAAAATACAGTAGCCGGTACTGATGTTTCACGCAGTAAATTTACTGGTAACTGGACTCTTACCAACGTAAGTTACGACGGTTTGCTGCCCGGTGCAGTGCAAACGGTATTTGATCAGGGTCCGCCTAATGCCTTTTTAGGCAGTACCTGGAGGCTGACCAACAGCGGTAACGGTATTTACACACTTACCAGCGGCACTTCGCAAACCATTTATTGGTCCATCAATAACAACGATTCGCGGGGCCAGCTATTTCAGTTTAAAAAGATTTACCAGGGTGATAAAGCCCAGCATGTAGATACCGGTTATCAGCTCATTGTTGCAGCCAATAACGGCACCGATATGACTTTACGCTCACCGGTAACCATTAACGGAGGCAGTACCGGATACGTAGTATACTCGTTTACAAAGGCACAATAATTTATTTTTAATTTACCCTTTAACATAAAGTCCCGCAGTTTTCTGCGGGACTTTTTTTATAACGTTTAAAGAAATAATTGCAGTTTATATTGTCAAAATATAATTACAAAGCAACAGTTTAACTTATCATTAATATTAGATTTTCATTTTTGTCCATCTAAACACAGATATATGAAACAAAAATTTTTACTTGTAATTAGTATTGCTGCACTTTCTTTTACCGCTTGTAAAAAAGATTCCATGCCTGCAACGGGCAGTGGCGGTGCCACTTCGCCTGCTATTCCTTCGGCTCCAAAAACTTACAGTATTACCGAAGATTTTGAGTTGGGTAGCAAAACTGCTTATGCCACAGCAAATGTTACATTGTCAACCGGCGGCTGGAATTTTAATGATGCCCTGATTGGTAACTTAGCAGCCGATTTAAAAGATGGCAATAAATCGGTACGATTGCGTACCGGTAGCTTAAGCATGAATTTTGACGTTGCCGGCTTACAAATGCTGTATATCAAACATGGTAAATATGGTAATGATGCCAACTCCACCTGGCAGTTGCTTGCTTCTACCGACGGTGGTACTACCTATACGCAGGTAGATAGCGATATCAATGAAACCAATACAACCTTAGTAACCGATTCATTC
Source organism: uncultured Mucilaginibacter sp. (assembly GCA_964241945.1). Taxonomy (GTDB): domain Bacteria; phylum Bacteroidota; class Bacteroidia; order Sphingobacteriales; family Sphingobacteriaceae; genus Mucilaginibacter. Next base: position 6,161 of record CAXTCH010000068.1, on the reverse strand, counting down.
AAAATAAGTACCACCGGTAAAATACGCTTTCAAATTAAAAAGGCATCGGCTACCGTACGTATCAACCTGGATGACATTACTTTTAAAGGTACCGGTGATCCGGGCATTACGGTGGGTACTCCTGATACCGGTGGCGCTGATACCACAGCTACCGGTACAGTAGCCGCTGCCCGCGGAATTACCGTGGGCGCTGATGCGCCGCCAACCAGCGGCGATAACAGTAACCTGCTGTTTGGTAACCCCTCAGGTGCTGATATGATTACCGTAATGATGAATAATTATTTGCTGAACCAGGGTTACTACATGGAATCCTACAACGCTACCCGCGGCGAACCGAACTGGGTAAGCTGGCACCTTGATGCCACCAATACCACCAACGTAACCGACCGCTTAAATAATTTTGCGGCCTTCAGTGGCCTGCCTGCCGGCGATTATGCAGTACAAAGTAACAGCTATTCGGGCAGCGGTTTCGACCGTGGTCACAATTGCCCTTCGGCCGATCGTACCAGTTCAGCAAATGCCAATTCAGCCACTTTCCTGATGACGAATATGATTCCGCAGGCGCCGCAGAACAACCAGCAAACCTGGGCCAACCTTGAAAATTATTTACGCGAACAAGTAGTAGCGGGTAATGAGGTTTACATCATTATGGGCAGCTATGGCACTGGTGGTACCGGTAGCAACGGTACTGCCAACAGCGTTAATAACGGCCATGTTACCGTACCCAGCAATATCTGGAAAGTAGCCGTAATTATATCTGCAGGCGATGGTGATATTACCCGTGTAACCAGCAGCACCCGTGTAATTGCGGTGAACACCCCTAACAATAATACCATTAACGCCGACTGGACCAAATACATTGTAAGTGTGCGCGACATTGAGAGCGCTACCGGTTACAACCTGCTATCCGGCCTTCCTCAAAGTATTCAGGACGCTATAGAAACCAAAAAGGATTCAGGCATCTGATGCTAATGATGGAATAAGAGAATAAGTGAAGGACGTAATTTAAAGGTAAATGATTAATTACGAAGAAGGGATTGATGGTTCATCAATCCCTTC
>CAXTCH010000068.1:0-5002 GCA_964241945.1 uncultured Mucilaginibacter sp. | reverse complement strand
ACTCTTTTATTCCATCATTAACTTCATAATCCCAGCTGTGCTGATATGTTCAGCATACGCTCAATAGGTTTTACCGCGCGCTCAATGATATCAGCCGGCAAAGTAATCTCAGGACGTTCGTTTTTAAGGCACAAATAAAGCTTCTCCAGCGTATTTCTTTTCATGTGGGGACAATCATTGCAGGCGCAAGTATTATTCGGTGGGGCCGGTATAAACACCTTATCCGGGTTATCTTTCTGCATCTGATGTAATATGCCCGACTCCGTGGCCACAATAAACTCTTTATCGCTGTGCGAGGTGGCATATTTCAAAATACCGGTGGTCGAACCGATATAATCAGCCATCTGCAGTATCGTTTCCTCACATTCAGGATGCGCCAGCAGTTTAGCGCCCGGATGACGCTCTTTAAGTTTGGTAATCTTCTCGCGCGAAAAAATTTCATGCACCATACAGGCGCCATTCCAAAGTACTAAGTCACGCCCAGTTTTTTTGGCTACATAAGCGCCCAGATTACGGTCGGGCCCGAAAATAATTTTCTGCTCAGGCGGCAGGCTTTCTACAATCTGTACAGCGTTGCTGCTGGTGCATACAATGTCACTTAAAGCTTTTAACTCGGCCGTACAATTTACGTAAGTGATTACCAGGTGATCGGGGTACTGCTCTTTAAACTTTTTAAAGAGGTGCGGCGGGCAGCTGTCGGCCAGCGAGCAGCCGGCTTTTATATCGGGCAGCAACACTTTCTTGGTAGGGGAGAGAATCTTGGCCGTCTCCGCCATAAAGTGTACCCCAGCAAAAACAATAATATCAGCATCCGTTTTAGCCGCCTGCTGCGACAAGCCCAGGCTGTCGCCTATATAATCGGCTATATCCTGTATGTCGCCCTCCTGGTAATAATGCGCCAAGATTACGGCGTTCTTTTCCTTCTTTAATTTTTCAATCTCATCATACAGATCCAGCGAAGGATCAATGTATTCGTCGGCAAAACCTTTAATTTCTATTTCTTCGGTAACAGTCATTGTTCACAACCTAATAAATACAATTATTATATATAAATATATTCTTATTGTTTGTTAGTGTGTTGGTAATGCGCAAAACTAAGGTGTTAAATTTTTGCATTTTCAGTTTTACCCGCTTTATCCACAGGTTATTCTACCTGCCGAAAATGTAAAATGCTGATTTACAATCCTGATGCATTATCCACACGTTATTCACAAACAAAAAATGTGAATTAAATCTTAATGCTGTAAATGTGAATTGTCCGGTGAAGTGGCGTGATAAATCACGAACAAATTGTTCATTTAAACAACAAAAGGACAGGTTATTCACAAAGCGTAAAACTTTTCACTTTTTACTTACGCAAAACTAACATCTTTTGAAGTGCTTATTCACATAACTCCTACTTTTACACATTTTATAAAATTTCTATGACTAAAAATGTGGATTTCCTGGTGGTTGGCTCGGGTATAGCCGGCTTAAGTTTTGCCCTTAAGGCTGCCAAACATGGTAAAGTTCTGATAGTTACCAAAGCCAGCGCCGATGAATCAAACACGAAGTATGCCCAGGGCGGGGTGGCCGTGGTTGTGGATAAACAGGAAGATTCGTTTGAAAAACATATTCAGGACACCCTGATTGCTGGCGATGGCCTTTGCGATCGGGAAGTGGTGGAAATTGTAGTTACTGAAGGTCCCGAACGCATCCGCGAGATCATCGATTACGGTACTAATTTTGATAAAACCAACGAAGGTATCTATGATTTAGCCAAGGAAGGCGGCCATTCCGAGTACCGGGTACTTCATTATAAAGACATTACCGGCTTTGAAATGGAACGGGCCTTACTGGAGCAAATCCATAAAAACCCGAATATTGAAGTGCTCACTCACCATTTTGCGGTTGAATTAATTACCCAGCACCACTTAGGTGTATATGTAGATAAATCAACACCTGACATCACCTGTTATGGTATTTATGCTTTCAATACCCAGACACAAACGGTAGACAAGTTTTTATCAAAAGTTACTTTAATGGCCTCGGGTGGCGCAGGGCATATTTATGCTACTACCACTAACCCCGTTATTGCCACCGGTGACGGTGTAGCAATGGTGTACCGCGCTAAAGGTAAAGTGCGTAATATGGAGTTCATCCAGTTTCACCCTACAGCCTTATACAATCCGGGCGAGTATCCTTCCTTCCTGATTTCGGAGGCGGTACGGGGCTTTGGCGGTATTTTAAAGCGTACCAATGGGGAGGAATTTATGCAGGAGTATGATCCCCGCAAATCTCTGGCGCCGCGCGATATCGTAGCCCGCGCTATTGATGCGGAAATAAAAAAATCAGGTGAAGACTATGTTTACCTTGATATACGTCATCGCAGCAAGGCTGATATACTGGCACATTTTCCAAATATTTATGCTAAGTGCCTCGATATCGGTATTGATATGACCAAGGATATGATTCCGGTATCGCCGGCCTGCCATTATATGTGCGGCGGCATTCTGGTCGATCATCAGGGGCGGTCGTCATTGATGCGTTTATATGCCTGCGGCGAATGCTCATCCACCGGTTTGCATGGTGCTAACCGGTTAGCTTCCAATTCTTTACTGGAGGCTTTGGTATTTGCGCACCGTATTTATGAGGATGCTATCCGGCAATTTAAAGGCAACCAGATACCTGTTCAACTTCCGGATTGGGATGAAAACGGGGTGCAGCTGTCTAACGAAGATGTATTGGTAACGCACAATGTTCGCGAAATGCAGAAATTGATGAACGATTATGTGGGTATCGTCCGTTCTGACTTCCGGTTGGACCGTGCTATGCGCCGCCTGCGTTTATTGTATGAAGAAACAGAGGAATTTTACAAGCGAACCAAGCTGTCGGTAAAGCTGTGCGAATTGCGTAACCTGATACAGGTATCTTATATCGTGGTAAAATCAGCTATGCAGCGTAAAGAGAGCCGGGGGCTACATTATACGACGGATTATCCTGAGCATGCTGCCGAAGCCATAGATACCGTATTAAAATAGGCTTCGTTTATTGTATATGGACAAACTCTTTTTAATTATTATCAGCGCTGTGCATCTCTCCGTTGCTGATGTAAGGGCTAAGCTTGAGCTGGGTTACTTAAAGCCAATAGATACGCTTAGCTTAGCAAATGCTCAAACAGTGGCCAATCATATCAGCATAGGTCAGCAAGGCGATCAGATTTATATTGTGAGTAATAATCTGGCTTCTAACTTTTTCCATGCCCAGCCTTCAGATTTCGAGGAGCGTGTTCGGAAAAATTTCCCTGATGCGGAAGTTGTCGTATTAGAACTAAATGACCGGGTTAAATTATATGGGTATGCTATCCTAAAAAATGGTAAGCGGCAAAGGGTAAAATCGGGCGCTGAAAACGTAGTTTATATTGACGAAGGCAAACCTTTGCCCGAAGAAACTGCAGTAGTTAAAGAAACCGTGTTTAATAAGGAAGAACTGCAAGATATAAAGAAGAAGTACACCAGGCAAGAAGCTAATGCAATAATCGGCAATGCGGCTGGTATAAAAGTGATACCTGTATTATTGCAACATTATTTAAATGCTGATGATGATACAGTGAATACAAAAATAAATGCTATTCAACTTACTGAATATCAATAATTTAATGAGCGGAAAACGGGATTCGAACCCGCGGCCTTCAGTTTGGGAAACTGATGCTCTACCAGCTGAGCTATTTCCGCTTTTCGTTATTCAAACATAAGAAAATTGTAATAACCAAAAGAAATTATCAAAACGAATTCTTTTTAAATCATCTGTACATCCGCATATTTGCACATCAACATATTTGCGTTATGCCGCTTATTCTGCCTGTAAAAGATAAAAGCCCGGTATGGGGTACAGATTGTTTTATTGCTGATAATTGTACCATTGTAGGTGATGTTACCATGGGCAATGAATGTTCCGTTTGGTTTAACGCCGTTATCCGTGGTGATGTACATTACATCAAAATTGGCAATAAAACCAATATTCAGGATGGAGCAGTTATTCATGCCACCTATCAGCGTGCGCCTACCCATATTGGTAACAACGTATCTGTAGGCCATAATGCTATTGTACATGGCTGCACCTTGCATGACCATGTATTGGTGGGCATGGGTGCTATCGTAATGGATCATGCTATAGTGCAGGAGTACGTGATTATAGGAGCCGGTTCAGTAGTGCTGGAGAACACCGTATGTGAATCAGGTTATTTATATGCCGGTACACCAGCCAAAAAAATAAAGCCGCTTACTGACGAGCAGAGGCAGCTTTTAAATAAATTACCTGACAATTATATAATGTACTCCAGCTGGTTTACGGAAGGGTAGACTCTTTAGGTATTTCCACCGTTTCATCCTGGTCCCAGTTTGCACGGAGGGTAATATCTGTAGTGGTCGTCCAGATATTTTCGGGATAGCGCCGTTGCTTTACGTTGCCACTATCCCAGCGGCCATTGCTGTTATCATCGTAAGTAATTTTAACCCGGTACTTTCCGGCTAAATAATTTTTATAAGACAGGGTAGTAGTTTTTCTGATGATATCTGTACGCTCTACCTTTTTCTGCGCATCCAGTAACTGAATGATATAAGCATGACTACTGTCTGGAACAGCCATTTTTATATTTAAATTTCCATAATTTTCAGGTTTGTCAATAGTAAAGCGTTTTAAATACCGCTTGTTACCATTGCCATAAATATCTGTGAATGATCCTTCATTTAATGTTAGTTCATAGCGGAGGTTTTGCCGCCATCGGTATTTTAAAGCATATCTTCTGTTATTACTGGTATCTTTTTGCAAAGTGAAATTAGCTACCGGCACAGAATCTTCAGTTAGTGAAATGCGTGATTTATCAAAGGTTTCAACAGGGATATTAGCGGTAATTAACAGATCTGTATTTGGCTTCAAATGATAATCGGAATTAATATTATATTGGAAGCTTAAGTTACGCACAAAGGTTTCTTTTCGACCCTTCCTTAGTGAAATGGTGTCT
>CAXTCH010000067.1:967-11790 GCA_964241945.1 uncultured Mucilaginibacter sp. | reverse complement strand
GCTGCAGTGCATTTAACTCTGCCTTTGAGTGCTCAATACCCGACAAAATAAATTGGCCGCCCAGTATAGGCGCCAAAAAAGCGCCCACACCATTAAAGGATTGTGCGAAGTTGAGCCGCTGGGCGGCGGTATTTTTATCGCCCAGCACAGTAATATAAGGGTTAGCTACTGTTTCTAAAAAAGTAGCGCCTGCCGCAATAACAAAAAATGCCAGCAGAAAAAACGTGTAGCTGCGCGTGCTTGCTGCCGGCACTACCAACAGTGCACCGGTTGCGTATAAAAAAAGCCCGTAGATAATGCCCCGCTTATAGCCGTAACGCTGGGTTACCAGCCCGGCGGGAACAGCAACCAAAAAATAAGCGATATATACCGAAGCATCTATCAGCGATGATTGCGTATCATTAAGCTGGCAGGCCTTTTTTAAATGGGGAATAAGGATGGGATTGATATTGTGCAGAAAAGCCCACAAGAAAAAGAGCAATGTTACCAGGATAAAAGGCAATACATATTTGTTCTTCGACATCTGAAAGTGGTTTAACGCTCAGGTTCCTGTTAAGGAAATTTAAGTAAGCTGCTTATAATGGTTCCCTGCAAATAAATCAGGTTTAGGCGTCAAATAGTTATCATACCTCAACAAATTATTAAGCTATATTGGCATAATGCGGCGGCAATAGTACTACGAAGCGGCAAAATAACTGATTAGGCCGAGACTGCTTACTTTTTAGAGTTGATAAAATCGCGCTGGTAAGTCAGCGGGCTTTTGCCGGTCATCTGCTTAAAATATTTATGAAAGCTGGTAAAATTATTAAAGCCGCTCTCGTAACAAAGCTGCTTGATACTTAACCTGTTTTCAATTAAAAGCTTACAGGCATGGCCAACTTTAATTTCGAGCAGGAACTGCGAATAGGTTTTACGCGTACGTGATTTAAAATACCGGCAAAACGAGTGCGGGCTGATTCGGGCCACTTCGGCTATCGTTTCCAGCGGGATGCTGTTTCTGAAGTTGGCTATCGAGTATTCATAAATGGCGTTGATTCGCTCATTCTCGCCTTCCTCAAAATTATTTACAAAGCCGATGGACGACAAAAGTTTGTGTTCGGTATCACCGGTCAGCAGGCCTAAGGCTTTTATCAGCAATACCATACGCTCATACCCGTCGGCACTCATCAACTGCTCAAGCAGGCGGGCCACTTGGCTTTTTTCAGGCCCTTAAATTTGTATGCCCCGTTTGGCCCGGTCAAAAAGCAACTTGATGGCTTTATTTTCCGGCAGCTGCAAAAAGCAATTGCCCCAAAAATTTTCATTAAAATGCGCTACGTACACATCTGCCGGCTGCGGGTTATTATGATCAAGATAACAGGTATCAAACCGCCAGTAATGCGGCAGGTTAGCGCCCAGCAACACCATATCGCCATCATTAAACTGGTGTATACTATCGCCGATGAACTGCGTACCGCTGCCCTTCTCAAAGTAAATCAGCTCCAGTTCCGGATGATAATGCCAGCGGTTATTCATGTACGGAACGGTATCCCGGCGTACACTGAAAGAATGCGCCGGCCCGTTACTTACCTTAAGCAGTTGTGGTTTCATTGAGCTTAATTTACAATTGGCAACGGATAAATAGGTTTGATATGCTAAAATTGCTTAATAGCTGGTTAATTAACAATTTTTTAAAACCATAATGTTGATTTTATTTGCAGGGTAGTATAAAAGGTAATATCGCCTTTATGCTGAACGTACACTTTTAAATCTCTGGTATATACCTTATGTATATTCAAATTCATAAAAATGATAACGTGCTGGTAGCGCTGAAGGATTTGCCGGCCGGTACCTCAATAAATTTTCAGGAACAAACTTTTCCTTTGGTTACCAATGTGGCAGGCAAACATAAGTTTACTATAACGCCGCTGCAGCCCGGCGACCAGATTTTTATGTATGGCGTACTGGTGGGCGTAGCATCGGAATATATTCCGCAGGGCGCTGCCATTACGGTGCAGAATGTACACCATGCCGCCAGTGATTTTTATCTGGGTGAGCGTAAATTAAACTGGACTCCACCCCACGTACAGGCTTGGGAGAACCGGACGTTCATGGGTTACCACCGCTCCGACGGCAGCGTAGGTACGGCTAACTACTGGGTAGTAATTCCACTGGTGTTTTGTGAAAACCGCAATGTGGAAGTACTGAAAGAAGCACTGGTAGATAAGCTGGGCTACAAACCGGCAAAAGCCTATGAAAACAATGTAGACGAACTCATCAGCCTGTACAAAGCCGGCAAACCGGTTGAAGACATTGTGGCTGCCCAGCTGGGCGCTGCTTTACCTGCGGCTACCCAACCTCGTCTTTTTGAAAATATCGACGGCATTAAGTTTTTAACCCACGAAATGGGCTGCGGCGGCACACGCCAGGATTCTGATGCCTTATGTGGCTTGCTGGCCGGGTATGTTACCCACCCTAACGTAGCAGGCGCAACCATATTAAGCCTGGGTTGCCAGCATGCACAGACCAGCATTTTGCAGCAGGAAATTACCCGCCGTGATGCGGCCTTTGCCAAACCTTTAATTGTACTGGAACAGCAAAAAGAAGGCACCGAAACCCAGTTACTGCAAAAGGCCATTCAGCAAACTTTTGCAGCATTGGTTGCAGCTAATCAAACAGAGCGGAAACCTGCGCCGCTGTCTAAATTGTGTATCGGGTTGGAATGCGGAGGGTCGGACCGATTTTCGGGTATCTCGGCCAATCCGGCTATCGGATACGTTTCGGATATTTTAGTAGCCTTGGGGGGCTCTGTAATTTTGGCTGAATTCCCGGAACTGTGCGGTGTGGAGCAGGATTTGAGCGACCGCTGTACTACAGAAGAAACTGCGCTTAAATTCAATCAACTGATGCGCACTTACAATGCCAGGGCCGAAGAAGCCGGTTCGGGCTTTTACGCCAATCCTTCGCCGGGCAACATTCGCGATGGTTTAATTACTGATGCTATTAAATCAGCCGGCGCAGCCAAGAAAGGCGGCGTGTCTCCGGTAACCGACGTACTGGACTATCCGGGAAAAGTAACCCGCCCCGGCCTGAACTTACTGTGCACGCCCGGTAACGATGTGGAAAGCACTACGGCCGAAGTAGCTGCCGGCGCAAACATAGTACTGTTTACTACCGGTTTGGGTACGCCTACCGGTAATCCGGTAACGCCGGTGGTGAAACTCTCTACCAACACCAAAATATTTACCCGGATGCCGGATATCATCGACCTGGATTGCGGTACCATTATTAACGGCGAAGAAACCATTGAGCAGGCCGCTCACCGGATATTGGATTATGTTATCGAAGTGGCCAGCGGTAATATTCAGCCCAAGGCGGTAAAATTAAAGCAGGATGATTTTATTCCCTGGAAAAGAGGAGTATCACTTTAATTTCAGGAAGTAGAAAGGCAGAGGGCTTTGGCAGTTACCTGCTTTTTTGTTTGTTCATATCTCTGGTTTTATAGCTGCATTATTATTACAGATCATATATTGATTTTTAATAGTGTAAAACCATCTGTCATTTTGTGCGGATGGCATCAATCCTTTTAACCGCTTACTGACCATTTCTATAAATCAGCCTAACCCTCAGCTAATGTTAAATCAATATTAACTCAACGTTATGTTATTAATTCTTCTGCTGTAATTAAGCCCTGAAGCCAATACCTCTCCAACCAACGTACGGGTTTCCTGTTATGTAAAAGAACTTTTTGTGGTAACCGGATCAACGTGATCTCAGGTTTCCCCAAAAGAATTTTTTTTATGAAAACATCATCAACGTTCAGATTCCTGTTAGCAGGCTTAGGTATGACTTTGGGCAGCACTTTGCTGTTAAGCTCATGTAACAGTTCGGGCAGCAAAAGCGGCGGAAGCGACAGTTCGGCAACCGTCGGTAGTAATTCGGGCTCGGCAGGGAATACCTTAACCGGCGCAGGCAGCACATTTGTGTACCCTTTATTTTCAAAAATGTTTGCCGAATACGGGCAGGCGCATGATATCAAGGTAAATTACCAATCCATTGGGTCGGGCGGCGGTATTTTGCAGCTTACCAATAAAACGGTCGACTTCGGCGCTTCGGATGCGCCTTTGAATGAGGAGCAAACCAAAAAAATAGGTGCACCCGTACTGCATATTCCCATGGCATCGGGCGCTGATGTGGTAACCTATAACCTGCCGGGTATTTCTCAATCGCTTAAAATGACACCCGATTTGCTTGCCAATATTTTTTTAGGCAAAGTAGCCCGGTGGAATGACGCCAAAATAGCCGCAGTTAATCCTGGTGTTAAACTGCCTGATTTGCCGCTGATGGTAATACACCGCTCCGACGGCAGCGGCACTACTTTCATCTGGACCGATTACCTGACCAAGGTAAGCCCGGAATGGGCCAAAAAAGTAGGCAAAGCTACCGCAGTAAACTGGCCGGCCGGCTTAGGCGGCAAGGGCAACGAAGGGGTTTCGGGCTTAGTTAAGCAAACACCGGGCGCTATTGGCTATGTAGAGTTATCGTATGCCATACAAAATAAAATGCCCACGGCTCAGATACAAAATAAAGCAGGCAAATTTATTACGCCTAATCTGGCTTCTATCACTGCAGCCAGTAATGTTACCCTGCCGGCTGATGCCAAGGTATCATTAACCAATACGGATAATCCCGATGGTTATCCGGTAAGCAGCTTTACCTGGGCTTTGATTTATAAAGATCAAAATTACAACGGCCGCCCGGAAGATAAGGCCAAAGCATTGTTAGATTTATTATGGTGGAACATTCACGAAGGTCAGAAAAATTGCGAACCGCTTAACTATGCTACCCTGTCAAAATCGGCAGTTACCGTAGCCGAAAACATTCTGAAATCGGCCACCTATAATGGCAAAACGGTTTTGAATAAATAAACCAGAGTCTTGATAGTTTATTTTATCATGCTATCCGTATAGACATCAAACTGGTTCATTAAAATAATAAAGGCAACTGTAGTCACTACAGCTGCCTTTATTATTTTAATCATTACAGGCGGGAACCGCCTGGCAGTACCGATTGCAATTAACCTTTCAGAGAATTCATGTCAATTACAAAGCGGTATTTTACGTCGCCTTTCAGCAAACGCTCGTACGCTTCATTGATATCTTGTATGTTAATCATTTCAATATCGGCAGTAATGTTGTGCTCACCGCAAAAATTCAACATTTCCTGCGTCTCGGCAATGCCGCCAATCATGGAACCTGCAAAGTTTCTGCGTTTAGGGATCAGGCTAAAGGCCGCTACGGGCAGCGGTTGCTCAGGTGCACCTACTAAAGCCAATGAACCGTCTACGCGAAGCAAGGCCAGGTAAGCGTTGATATCGTGCTCAGCAGATACTGCATCCAGTATAAAATTTAGTTTGCCCTGATACTTCGCCATTTGCTCGGGGTCTTTAGATAGCACCACTTCATCAGCTCCCAAACGCTGCGCTTCTTCAAATTTAGACTCCGAAGTAGTAAATGCTACTACTGTAGCGCCCATAGCCTTGGCCAGCTTAATGCCCATGTGGCCCAAACCGCCAATACCCACAATACCTACTTTCTGACCGGGGCCCACTTTCCAGTGGTGCAGCGGTGAATACGTAGTAATACCGGCGCACAGAAGCGGTGCAGTTGCTGCCAGGTCCAGGTTTTCAGGAATATGCAGTACATAGTTCTCATCCACTACAATACTCTCAGAATAACCACCGAAAGTTGGATTACCAGGCAGGTTTTTATCGGGCGCATTGTAAGTGCCGGTCATGCCTGGTTCGCAGTATTGTTCCAGGCCCTGCTTGCAATATTCACATTCGCGGCAGGAATCTACCATACAGCCCACGCCTACTACGTCGCCTACTTTGAATTTGGTAACATGGTCGCCCACGCTGATTACTTTACCCACAATTTCGTGGCCCGGTACACAAGGATACATTGAAGGCCCCCATTCGCTTCTGGCGGTGTGCAGGTCGGAGTGGCAAACGCCGCAAAACAGGATGTCAATTTGCACATCATGCGGTGTCGGCTTTCTGCGGTTTATGTTTAACTGGTCTAAAGGCGCTTCAGCCGCTTCAGTACCATAAGCTTTAATGTTGGTTACTTCCATAAGTTGATTTGATTTTTAATATAAACTTCGATTACAAATCTAATTCATCTACAAGCAGGATAAGTAAAGGTTTTCAAACCTATAATTAAGAATTTCAAACCATTTTGACCCGTAAAGACGTAGGTGTTTCGCCGGTATTCTATTTAAAAAAGTTATTGAAGTAAGTCGGATATTCAAACCCGAGTGCATACGCTATCTCAGCCACCGGCCAACTGGTATGCTGCAACAACGCCTTTGCCTCATTAATCACGCGTTCGGCAATGTGCGTGGTGGTAGATTTACCGGTAATTTCCTTTACCGACCGGTTCAGGTAATTAACGTGTACAGAGAGCCCGCTGGCATAATCCTGCGCTGTGCGCAGCTGCAAAGGCTGGTCGGCACTTTCAATAGGAAACTGCCGTTCCAGCAACTCAAAAAATATGGTGGTCAGCCGGGCATGAGCATTCTTTTCATCCTGCAGGCCCGAGGTAGGTTTCAGTTTCAGCGCCTCGTGGATAATCAGGTCGATATGACTACGGACCAAATCATCCTTATACACATAATCACCCGACTGCTCTTCAATCATTTTATTAAATAAGGAGCTGATATATTGCCGCTGCTCTTCATTCAACACAAAGATGGGCGTACCACCCAGCCTAAACAAAGGCGACCGCTGCAGGCTTTCAAACCTTTCGGCCCCTTTCAAAAAATCTTCAGAAAACAGACAAGCATATCCGGTATAGGTGGTAGAAAGGATATCCCAGGCATACGGAATGCGGGGATTGCCGAAAAACAAGATGCTGCCTTCAGTAACAAAAGTTTTTTCGGCATAATGAATGGTATTTCTTCCGTTATTCAGGCAAATTTTATAAAAGTCTTTCCGTGAATATTCCCAAACTGCATCGTTTTGACTGTCAATTTCATAAGCCTTGAAGCCTTTTAACTTAAGTTCGGTCTTAAAATCTGAATTTGCCAGCACCTGGTGTTCCTGCATTAGGCAAAGTTATAATATTCAAACTCATTATTCCTATTCACGGGCAAGCTTACCATATTTCAAACGCTGCTTTAATATAGATGGAAGCGGTTTTAGCCGGTTATTAAGTTTTAAATAATCCCTTGCCTCATATCAAGACGGCTGCCTGTTTGCGGCAATCACAAGTAAAAGTTTAAACTTGTCTTTATAGCAATAAGCGGATCCGCATTCACTTTTAATCCATCGGTTATTCACAAAAAAGGCCGTGACTGTATCACAGGCTCAATTTGGTATCCATTTGTAAGCACCTATTCGTGCAGCACCAATACCGCTTTAACGCTGCGGTTAATTACCTGATGCACCATACTGCGGCTAAAAAGACGGTACAATACGTTATGGTGATGTTTAACCAGGCATAGCAAATCAATTTCGTGCGAATCGATGAACTCCATGATGCCGTCCAATGTACTGCGCTTGGTGATATAATTAAAGTCAAGTTTCGTTCCCGATATCAAATCCTGCAATCTGCTTTCCTGCAGTTCACGATTTCTGGGGCCGTCTTTTTCCTCCACATACAGCACGTGCATCTTGTCTGAGCCAAACGCTTTTACCATCTCGTTCAGCGCGTTCACATCCTCAGCCGACAACCGGGTTTCAAAATCGGTAGCAAAGGTAATGCTCGGAACTTTTGCAAACTTGCTTTCGGTAGGCACTACCAGCATAGGCGTTTTAACACGGGTAAGCAGCATACTGGCGTTACTGCCTACAATACCTGTAATCCCGGTCGATCCGGTTACGCCCATAACCAGTAATTCCACACGGTTTTCTTCCAGGTATTGCCCGATTACGTTTTTCAGGAAGCCCACATTGCAAAGAGTGGTTACAGGAATATCTTTATACTCCTCTTTTATTGTAAACTGAGCAGCCCAATCCCGCAGCGCCTGGCGTTTGGTATTGTAATAATCCTCAATATAAATGGCATTGTAGGTATTGTTGTTAATGCCTTCAGTGGGGTGTATGGCGTGGATGGCGCATACTTCAGTATCTAAGGTTTTGGCCAGCGCCATAGCGTACTCCATTGCGTTGGTAGCGCTGGTCGAAAAGTCAGTAGCAACCAGTATTTGTTTCATTTCTTACGTATTTAAAGTTACAAAAAATGCTTTGATGACGGATTAAATAAACAGGTGGAAGAGCAGGAACAGCACAAAAGAAAGTGCAATAGCTACCGGAAGCGTTAATATCCAGGCCAGGGCAATACTTTTCAGGGTATTGTTATTTAAGTTATTGGTCCCTTTTGAAGCCACCATAGCGCCCGCAATACCACTTGACAATACGTGCGTAGTACTTACCGGTAAACCCAAACCGGTACTTAAGCCTATGGTTGATGCCGCTACAATTTCGGCAGTGGCGCCCTGCGCATAATTTAAGTGCTCATTGCCTATTTTTTCGCCTATGGTTACCACAATACGTTTCCATCCAATCATGGTACCGATACCAAGCGAAATTGAAATAGTAGCAATTACCCAAATCGGTGCAAAATCGGTAACGCCGGTTAATTCTTTGTTGGCAGCTTTAAGTGTGGCCTTGTCACCTTCCTGAAGGTTGATTTTTTTATTGTCCATAAGGGTGGTTATCCCTTTGACTACTTTTTGCACCTCCTTACGAAAGGTGAACGTTTTAGCCGAGTTGCCGGCATCCTTACCGGCAACGGCAGTCTGTGCCTTTTTTATTGCCGAATCAAGCGCCATGAAATCATTTTTGGCATCCGGATTTGCCGGCATGGCTTTCATTACTACCTGTTCGGTTTGGGTTAATGAGCCATTGATCTTATCGGCAGAAACGGCATGGTTAACTGCAAATTTAGCGGGCAGAAAGGCAATTAAAATCAGCATCAGCAAGCCTACCCCTTTTTGCCCGTCATTACTTCCGTGAAAAAAGCTCACCAGGGTACAGGTAGTAATCAGCAGCAAGCGAATCAGGATGGGAGGACGATCATTCTCACCGCTCGGAATATGAAACAACGCGGTTGTTTTCAGTACATTTTTTAAAAACCACATTAAAAGCACGGCAGCGCCAAAACCGATAAGTGGCGAAAGAATAAGGGATGAACCGATCTCTCCAGCTTTACCCCAGTTGACGCCGGCGCCATGGTAATATAAGGAAAAAGCCAGTGTACCACCTATCATAGCGCCAATTAAAGTATGTGAGCTGGAGCAGGGTATGCCCAAGTACCAGGTGCCTAAGTTCCAGATAATGGAACCTAATAATACCGAAAGCACCAGACAGGCCCCTACGGTTACCGGGAGTGCCATAATCTCATTAAGAGGTACCAGTTTCAATATCCCCATGGCTACGGCGACCCCTCCTACGAATACGCCCAGGAAATTAAAAAAGCCTGACCACGGAATTGCATAAACCGGTTTAAGTGCTTTGGTGTAAATTACGGTAGCAACCGCGTTGGCCGTATCATGAAAGCCATTGACAAACTCAAAACAAACCACAGCAAAGAAACAAACAAAGAAAGTAATTAAAATGCCACCGCTAAGGCTGACATCACCAATGAAGGGTAACGCAATAGCGTTTACAAAGAGCAACATAATATAGGGGTGTTAATTAAATGATAAAGCGTTTATCGACTTAAATCAAATAACTGCAAAAACCTCATAATTTCCTCTTGTGCTCTGATTATCAAATTATTATATTATTGCTTATTTGATATTAAGCCAATATTATAAATTGATAACTCACCGTTCAAATAATCATATTTTTATTCAAACACCGGCAGATGATTTTATTTACCGGCTTGTTGCTACCGCTTTAGCATGCAGGGCAGGCGTAATTTTTATTTTTCCGCGACAGGTGCCCAACCGGCCGTTCAGGTCGGTGCCCTCTATAATAAAAGTGTAGCTACCAGGCAGGTCGGCAGCGTAAAAAGATACGGTAGCTTTTCCTGATGCATCGGTAATCACGTTAGGCTGCCAGTGAATAGTGGAGCGCAGGTCGGTTACTTTGGCGTCTTGGTTTTGAGTGGTGTATCTGGGCCGGTAAAAATCTTTGGGCAGCTGAAAGGGCAGCGGCCGGTAAACCGCTATATAAGGCGATACATTGTTGAATGGCCCGTTACCATTGCGGGTAGTAATTTCTATATAAGTAAAGGTGTCAGGCTTTGGAGGTATGGTACCGGGCGGTGCGTAAGCTAAATCGTAGCTAACGCTATGGCTGGGCTTGTCGAGCAGTTCAACGCCCTTGATATCAGCGGCAGTAAATTGCGCAAGCAGGCCCTGTATAAAGCGATAATAATCCTCCGGATAATTACCACTGAAAAAGAAGTCGGCATCGTGCCCGTCGAAAATGAATTTTATCCTTTTACTCCTGTATACAAATTGCGGATAATGCTCCTTCCTTGGCGGGCTTTCTGAAATTCCCGGTATTTTTTTATAAAGTATATCTCTTAATGTAAGCTTTGGGGTTTTCAGCAACTCTTCTTCATCCACAGCCAGGTCGCTTTCCCCCGGCCCGTTGAGGTTTTGCGAGTCTTTAATAACCTTTTTTCCTTTTATAGTTACCGTTTTAAGCATCCTGCCGGTCAGCCGTTCTTCTTCCAACTGCTTTAACCTGCGGTAACGATGTTGTGTTAACAGCGTGCTATCGGTGTTCACATACCAGGGCAACAGATGACATTGCGCGCCTTGAAATACCGGTGGTATAAACTCATCTACATTAATGCTGACCCCTTTTCCGCCACTTTTGTTCCGGG
>CAXTCH010000067.1:0-957 GCA_964241945.1 uncultured Mucilaginibacter sp. | reverse complement strand
GGCCTGAACAATGAGGGAATTATCGCCGTCAATTACAGGCAGCCCGTTAAATATAAACCGCCCGGATTTGTCGGCTGTCGTATCGCGCATGTAAAGCGGCTGCTTGCTGAACAAGGTGACCTTGCCATCGGCTTTCCCTTTATTAAAAAAGCCCGAAACACGGCCGCTTACAGCATAATCAGGCTCAGCTGCGTATTTCAGCGGCTCTGCAGCGGCAAATACTTTATCCCAGCTATACCAGGTCCAGCCCTGGGTAAGCAACAGGTTGTCTAATTCCGGTAAATGGGCAATGCCATTTTCAGTCAGATAATACCCGGGCTGCTCCACCGTGCCTTTCAAGTCAGATGTAAGCAACAACCGGCTTATTATGTTCTCACGGCTCAGCGTATCGGCCTTTGCCTGGTTATCATCGGTTACGGCAATTGAAAAACTTCCCTGTACAGGCCGGGCGTTTTCATCTGTAGCCTGAACAGTAAGGGCAACGCTGTCGCGGGTGGTATACACCGGCTTTGAATCCACCGCCTCCAGGTGCAGGTAGTGTGACGGCCGGATAAACACCCTGCGTTCGGCAACAGGTTGCCGGGAAGCATTGAACAAAGTAAGCGTAGCTATACCCGCCGGAAAGCCGGCGGTGCTTATCCTGCTTACCGCTGCCGCCCTGCCATTAAAGGTTAAGCGCCCTGCCCAATACACCAGTCCCTGGGCGTGGGCTATCAGATGATATTCTTCACCAGGTCTTGCAGCAAGGTCAGGCGTTGCAGCAATAATTACTTGCAGGGTATCTTTCAATTGCGAGTACGGCCTTACATGCAGCAATATGCCGCTGGCTTCAGCTTCCGGTAAAACGTAGCTTTTTATAACTCCGCCGGCTGTAGTTAGCTCCGCCCGGTAACGCTCGCCTGCTGCCGGCGTAAAATCGGTACTGCCGATGCCGCTAAAAGCAGAAGTAAATTCAGC
>CAXTCH010000066.1:0-11813 GCA_964241945.1 uncultured Mucilaginibacter sp. | reverse complement strand
TTTCTGCTGTTTTCATTTTTTAAATGAGTTAAAAGGGTTAAAAAATTTGTTTTCTATTTTCCCTTCTTTGCCGGTGACTTCCCTTAAAAGCTATTTTTCAAAAGAAAAAACGGTAAAAAAGAAAGCTAAAAAGGGTACCCCCGCAAGGCAAAAGGAAACGGAATAAGTCCCGAAGGGTGAAGCGGCGGAGGTACGAGGCCGCTTCATTATGCCGTAGTCTTTTGCGGATGTTGTAGTCGTCCTACAGCCATGGGGGTAAAACCTTCGCTGCCCTTTTTTCCCGTTTTGATTGCAAAAAATAGCACCTTGAAGTCCGCTGATTTTTGGGCAGTCGTTCAGGGGCAGGAATGCAGGGTGAAGGAGACTTGCCCGGCGAAGCGGGTGAGCGAGTGAAGCACGGAATGATGCGCCTGGACGGATGTTCAGGCAGGTAAAGAAAGGCGGATGCTCTTGCCGCGCAGCAAAAGTGCAGTAGCCGGAATTAAATATCTATCTTCTTGCACACCTGTCAGGGATTGCAGCGGCATCCTTTTCGCAGAAAAGATAAAGCGTAAAGCCCGGCCCATATGGGGACAGCATCAAAGTATGATTTAGGACTTGGGGCTCACAATCGGATTAATTTTTATTGCTTGCAGGGTTCCTTGTATTGTTTAAGCAACGAATCTACCGATAATACAACCTTTAGGGATTTGCTGTTAACAACATGCATCACCACCTTGTGATACTAAACTGTTGACGTATTCTGGTATCCACTATGAAACGGCAGCACATTCCAATAAAATTGCAGCGTATCTGGCGAGTCTTTCACCGGAAATGAAGAGGAGGCATTTGGCCAGCTTTATAGTATTAGCATATAGGTGGAAATCATCTTGATTCTGTTGTTAGGCCAGGCAATTCATTTGGGTCTGAAGAATACCAATCTTGAAGAAGAGAAGAATTTTCCGCTATCGGCCTTATTGGCAAAATTCATCACTTTCCTAAACAGTAAGATTACTGCCCAATTCGTTGTGTAGAAGTGCTTTTATAACCAGTAAAAGTGCAAGCGTCAGATCAAGATGTTCTCCATTTTTTTAACCGCTTCATAATTTCTTCTGTGGGAAGCCGGTCATTATATCCTAAAAGTTTTTCCAGTTTAACAACGGCTACTGTTTTGTCGATCAAGTTGAGCTCCACTAATTGATCAAACAGCCAGATGATACCATAAACTTTCAAGCCTTTGGATTCACAAAATTTACGCAGCTTATTATCGCCGGATATGGCGATAGTATTAAGTTTGTGCGCATAATAAAACACTGTGCGGTCTGCGGGCTCTAAGCCTTTAGGACAATCAAGCACTTGTATTTCGGCAATCTCCTGCACATCAAAATTATAAACGTGCAGTTGTTTTGAATGGTAAAAATGCTGAAGAATCTGTTTTTGATTAGTGTTTAGTTGGTCAAAAACTTCTCTGGTTGTATGGATTTGTAAATCAAGTTGAAATAGCTGTGCAATCAGCTCCAGAATGATCAGGTCGATGAAGATATTCGCATCGGTAACAGCAATTTTCAGCATCTTCCGGCAAGCGTTCAAACATTGACATCTAAAAACTTAGCACGAAAATCCCCTAGCGACATATTTTGTAGGGCTGCGGCCTTAGTAGTGGAAATCACCTCTTGGGCAATAGCTCGTATGAGCAACTGCATAAAACGGGTCGATTCTTCCTGTCCTTGATAACCCGCATTTTCATACTTTTTAAGGTTTTGATTGTAGCGAATCATAAAATATTTCATATAAGACTCGGAAATAAGCCCCAAATCTTTGGCCCGGTACATAATCGCCGGTAAAGAAATACCATGGTTCTTTTTGATGAATTGCAGTTCCTGTGTATAAACGGTGGTACGCTTGCCACCGAAGTATTCTTTCAACTTCTCGTCAGGCAAAAGCATGCTTCCGGCAAAGGCATCGCAAAGCTTTTCTCCCTGCTTTTCCTCAAAACCCCCAAGTTTAAGGTACAGATGGGCCAGCTCATGTAACACGGTAAAGCGTTTTCGTACTAACGGTATATCAGGATTATCATTGTAAACGATCACACCTACCTCATTTTTGATAATGGTTGACATACCTGAGAACGAAGCATCTGCTAATACACTGAAAACCTTGATGTTATTTTCTTCCAAGAGCTCTACGCAATTATAAATCGGGTCATTCCCAATTTTTAGTAGCTCTCTAATCTTTGCAACTGCATTCCTGATATCAGTCGGATCATTGATAGGGTACGCCCGAAATTTAAATGGAGGTTTGTCAACGATACCTAAAAGACTTTCCAGTTCTAGATAACGCTCTAAATATTCAGTTGTGGTGCTTTTGACCCTTTCCTGTTCTTTAACAGGTAGCTTTTTAAGTTTGCGGAATTCTATTTGGTCAAGTACCACTGAGCTGTCTTTAAAAAAATAGTCAAGGGTTCTGCCGAGATGCTGGCAAAGTTGGGATAGTATTTCGCTGTCAGGTGATTGTTCGCCAGTCTCTAAACGGTTCAAAGCCTGTTTAGATAAAGCGCCATTCAATTTGTCAGATAAGTCCTGCAATGATAACCCGCTCATTTTACGGGCATTTTTGAGTCTTTCCGGAAATTGGTTCATATGTCGATTTCAGCCATAAAAGTAAATTTAATTCTGAGAAACTTTATATTTCGGACAAATTTAAAAAAAAATTCTATTTTGTCCAATTATTGTATAATTTTGTAATGCAATAATTACATACGCATATGGCAACAAATGGAAAGTCTGGAGACGGCCACCGTAATGGTGCAGTAAAAGACCGCAGTCAGGTCTTTAACCCAGTAACTGAAACTTGGACAAAAAGGGACACAGAGACTGGAAAGTTTATGGATGGTAAAGCTGATGGCACACCATTCAAAGGCGTAAAGAAAGAGAAATAGGTATTAGAAAATAGTCTAGGTTCTTAGTACAAAAATATGAAGATCGTGTTTTAAAGTAAAGCCCAAGCTCCTGCCAGGAAATTGTTCTCGACGCGTAAAACAAGTTTTAGGTCAAATTTGGCTGGATGATCATTTTGTCAAAGATTGAAGACTAGTATAAGTATATCAGAACTATCTTATTTGGTGTTAGTTAAGTACGAAAAATGAGTAGGTGCTAAAAATATAAGAGTATGAAAGGCGGTGGTCCAATTCCAAAAGTAGAGAAATACGTTCAGACAGTCTCAGTAAAGCCTATTAATATAGGTGGAACAAATTGTGATCTGTTTTACGCGGCGGCATTAATAGATATTCAGCCAGCATTGACAGCAGAGCCTACTGGGAATTATTTAAAACTAAATCCTGTAACAGGCGGTAGAATTGGTGCTTACAATGCCAGCGATCAGCTTTGCGCTATGTTGGATGATGCTAATAATAAAGAGTTACTCCAATGCTTTTCGTTTGGCAATCGTTACAAAGGACGTTTAAGGCATGATAGATTAAGTGTAGATGTCCAAAAAGTCCGGTAACAACTTCTTCATCGTTGGTGGCACTTATCACGAGGTCTGTCAAGATCCGGGCTATAAATGCTTGATGGGTTCCGGATTTCGTGCGGCTTTAGCTTTGTCTGCCATGATTCCCGGAATTCGTTTTAAAACTTGTCTTGGTGAATCGGATATAAGCGATTTTTTAACAAGTTGCGATGCTCAAAACATTTATTCAGACATCACCCCGACTACAGCAACGGTTACTTTCTCTTATTTACACCCATTGAAAAAGCCGGTCATGCATCCGCTTATAGTGGATGAAGATATGTTCAAGCTTGATAGATTTCGGGCAGAACAGGTTTTATGTTATGGGATGGCAGAATCGATTATGCCGATTGATGCGGACTGGTTGGTGTATGATCCGCAAAGCTTAATCCCATTTGAAGCGACAGGTTCTACAGTGAAACATCTTGCCTTGGTCCTCAACAAAAAAGAAGCTGCTTATTTTTGCATGACCACCATTGATACCGATATTTTACAGCTTGGCGCTCAACTGATGAAAAATAGCGGAGCTGAAGTAATTGTTATTAAAAATGGCGCTGCAGGTGCCTGGATATTTCAGACGAATGATGTAAGCCATATACCAGTTTTCCAGACACCGCAGATTTGGCCAATTGGATCCGGGGACATTTTCTCAGCAGTTTTCGCCTGGCAGTGGATGTACCTACGTCAACCAGCCAATACAGCAGCATTGTTGGCCTCGAAATTTACAGCGACATATTGCGCAACGAAATCGTTGCCGTTGCCAGCGAGACCGATTAAATACCCTTCGTTGAAATTTAAATTTGATCAACGAAAAATCTATTTGGCGGGTCCATTTTTTACACAAGCTGAACGCTGGCTGATCGCAGAATTGAAAGACACATTAGAGGATTTTGGCCAAGAAGTATTTTCTCCGGTTCATGATGTGGGTGCTGAAGGTAGTGCAAAGTGATTGCGGAAGCAGATTTAGCAGGTATTGACAACTGCAAGTCCATGCTGGCTGTGGTATCAGGATTGGACCCGGGAACTCTTTTTGAAGTCGGCTATGCACGTGCTAAACGGAAAAAGGTGGTCGTTTTCGTTGAAAACGTTGGGGAGGAAGATTTACTTATGCTTAAGGGTTCCGGTTGCTTCATCACTTCAGACTTTTCCACTGCCATATATGCCGTCTCATGGTGAAAGCATACATCGTTATTGGGTTGGGTTATGGAGATGAAGGAAAAGGATTGGTAACAGATTTCCTCTGCGCAAACAGCAAGCAACCATTAGTAATTCGGTTTAACGGTGGACAGCAAGCTGGTCATACCGTTGTTTTACCTTCAGGGCAACGACATGTGTTTTCGAATTTTGGCTCCGGTTCGTTTAGAAACGTACCGACCTTTTGGTCGGCGTTCTGTAGTTTCTCACCTTTGCATTTTATGGATGAATATGAGCGCCTGGCTTTTCCAGTGAAGATGTTTATTGATGAGATTTGCCCCGTTACTACCCATTACGATTTATTGTTTAATCAGGCGTTAGAAGCGTCTCGTGGTGAGGCACGGTATGGCAGTTGCGGAATGGGGTTTGGCGCAACTATGGACCGTTCACAGCAGGAAGAAATCGGCCTGAATGTTCAGGAACTCAAGTCAGAAAGCCAGGTCAGAACAAAGTTGAACGTCATCCGTGACTATTACCGTCTGAAATTCGAACAAGAAACCATTTATGATTTCGAACAGTTTGCCCATGCAGAACAAGATGAAATATTTTTGCAGGAGGTATCCAAGGCAATAGAGCTAGTAGAAATTACCACGGCAAACAAAATACTTTCAAATCAAGCTTGGCAAACGCTGATTTTTGAGGGCGCACAAGGTATCCTATTAGATCAAACTTTTGGCAATCAACCTTACATTACAAAAAGTAATACTACTTCCAAAAATGCTATCGCCCTGCTAAGTGAATATCTGAACCTGACCCCGGAAATTTTCTACGTCACTCGGTGTTATGCTACCAGGCATGGTGCTGGACCCTTCAGTTCTTCAACCCAAATGCCAACGCTAATAAATAATGCAGAGGAAACTAACATCGATAATCCATATCAAGGTAAATTCCGAACCGCATATTTAGATAAAGAAAGACTGATTTATGCCATAAACGCTGATGATCTGTTTTCTAAGGGGCTTTCAAAAAATCTTGTCATCACCTGCCTTGATCAACTTGACCCAACATTCAATCATCAGCATCTAATCCCAACACTAGGAATAAATTTTACGCGCGTATTTGGTAGTTATGGCCCTACTGCAAACCATATCAAGGCTTTAATCTGAATTCGATAAATTAATTTTTAAAGGGCTATAATATATATGCGGTTCTCCTACCTAACATAGGCATGGTCGAATAAAAAGTCAAAGACTAATATATCGCTACCTAAAAGACTGTATTAGTTTAAAATTCAATACGCTGATGGCCACATAATCTTTTCCAATTTGTGAGTCATAACGGTTGGACAAGGAAACAGATAATGAAATTTTTTAGTAATCAAGCGTGAATAAGATTCTTTTTAAGTGGTTTCTGCTTTTTAAGCAGTATTTCAGGGGCAGTAATGTAGTGAGATAGAGACTTGCCCGGCGTAGCGAAGGAAGCACGGAATGATGCGCCTGAACGGACGTCCAGGCAAATAAAGAAAGGCGGATGCTCTTGCCGCGCAGCAAAAGTGCATGAGCCGGACTTACGCACGTGTCCTCCTACGGAGACCTGTCAGGAATTGTAGCGGCATCCTTTTCGAAGAAAAGACAGAGTGAAAACCCGGCCCATAAGGAGACAGCCGAGTTTGTGGCTTTATTTGACTGGCAACGTTAATCGATATAACCGTTGCGCATTAGATATTTTAACAGTGCATTTTGCTCTCTTAGTGAATACTGTTTAAAGACGTCTAAAACTTCTAAGCGATAATCTTTCGCCCGAATATAGAATCTAATTTCTTTGTTCTTCATCTAGCCGGTTGATGTCTGTCAGGAGTTGAATCAATCCGGTGATTTGTTCGAAATTCAACTGTTCAAATTGCTTGTCGTTTTGCATGGTTATAGTTTTGGGCCATCAACTGTAGCTGTCCACCAAAAAACCGGCAAAAAAAGGGCGTGGGTTATTGCCATGTTCGACGCAGAGGCACTGGTATACCTATAGACAAAACAAGAAAAGCCCGCGCTTTACGCAGGCGTCGCACTTGCTTCCCGTCTATTAAAAATTATCAGTTTTCTGCGCCGGGAGCGTGGTGAACGCTATATTTTGACATGTATACTATTCGTTCTTTATTCATATTTATGCTTTTATTAATATGCTAAATATGTCACCATAAAAGTGAAATCAAAACTAAATGCAGTAAACCACCTCCGCACGTTCGCCTTATTGCCTATTTGTTATATTTGTGATGGTAGCGCAGACTAGCTTATGGAATTGGAATCCTTTTACAAAGATCAGTACGACCGTTCGCTTGACCGGAAGAATGAAATTAACAGTTCCCTTTCCACACCTATCGGCATTTTGACAGCCCTGATTGCCGGGCTGTATTTTGCGTCAACAACATTCGACTTTAGTGATAACCAATGGCTCACATGGGTTTTCATTGGCATTGCCTTGCTTTGAATATTCTTACTGGGGAAGTCCATCTATCATTTAATCAGGGCATTTTCAGACTTCCACAATGGTTATGATTATGCCTATCTGAATGATACGGATGTGTTGGACCAGTATTTTAAGGACCTGATTACTTTTTATAATGCGCAACCTGATGCCAATACCGATACGAGCATCGCTGCTGCTAAAAGGGATTTTGATGCGTATATATTAAGTGAGCTAATTAAGAGCGCCGGCATCAATCAGAAAAACAACAAATCCAAAATTTTTCAGCGATTCATGTGCCATCAGTATATGATTTATGCCTTAATAGCATTAAGTTTGCTTATTGTTCCTTTTGGCATCGATTTTGGGATTAACAAAGGCAAGGATAGAGCGCAGCATGTCATCATTGATTCTGTCATGCCTGCCGGTTTGAATAGTAAATTAAACGATACCACACAGCGTTAGAATATAAAATTGACACAATGGCACAGGAAATAAAGAAACCCACACCCCCGCCCACGCAAATGATCAGAGAGGGCGTTAACCCGAATATAGTCAGACCAATGACAACGGTCAAAAAGAAATAGCTTCTGCCGATGGCTTGAGACAGATGCAAATCAAAAAGGCGTTAATCCAATTGGATTAACGCCTTTTTGATTTGCATGAGATTCTGTTTAGACTGAATGATGATTTATACAATGAAGACAGGGTGCTTTACACCTCTGTCTTCATTATCATTATCAAACATGAACCTTGCTTTTGCGGGATTGCTTTTTCTGCGGCTGCTCTTTTTGCGACTGCTTAGGCTGCTTTAATTTAACATCAGGCTTCTCACTGGGTTGCAGCACTTCTTCCCGTTTAATCTTCTTCATTTGATGGTCGTATAGGTCAACCGTTTTGTACTGCGGATTGGCGGCAATGAAATACTTTTTGTCTCCATCCAGGCCGCCAACGGTTATCTGCTGCGCGTTGCCTTTTTTTAGGGAATACATCAGTTCCTCTTTCGCCTTCGGGTCTTCCATTTCTTTGATGCCTTTACCAGCAATAACCTTTTCGACATCATATCCATAATTCTCATGATAATGCTTGATTTTATGGTTGCCGGTATCGGTCAGATTTTTATTATCGAGCGTTAACCACGCCTGGTACTTTTGTCCTTCCAGGTTAAAAAGCTGCTTGTGTACAGCCCTTCCTTCCATCAGATTAAAAGCTTCTTTAGCGGTGATACCGCTGCCTTTATTGATATAGAAAGTTTGCTGGGCATCCTTTTCGGGATTATCCTTATGGTTAACTTTCGCATCGTACTTATTAAAGAAATACATATCCTGGTTGTCCCCGGCTTTAAAGTGCAGAGTGTAGTCAACCGCCTTTCCATTAAACTCATGTTGCAAGCCCAGCTTGAATTCCGGTGTTTTGGCAGCAATGGCCTTGTCCAGTTCACCATTCAGCTTTTCGCCAAACCCCAGGTTCAGCAAGCTTTTTTTCAAAAATTCCACATTTTGATTGTTCATCACTTTACGTATTTAAGAATTAAAAATTGAGTTGATTACTACTTTAATTGCCTGCCGCAAACTTTTTGCTGTTATCCCGCAGCAATACTGGAAACTTATCCTTCAGTTTCACCTTTATCTTCTTCACCTTTTTACTGAACAGGTTTTTGGCCGCGTTAACTCCACCAGCGGCAGCCTGCGCCCCGATGGAGGCATCCATCGTTAAAAATTGCATACTTTGAATGGCATTGTCGGCACCGGTACCAGCTGAGCCGGCCAGTTCAGCTTCCGGTGCGGGAATGCCCGGCATTCCGTCCTGGCTGAATACCGTAAGGTCTACCGGAATGATGTTCTCACCGTTACGGATATTTTTGATGGTTAAGAGCAAACGCTGATTGACGATCTGGCAGGCACCATACAGCAGTTGGCCTTTAGGTAAGGTGATGCCTTTGAGAACTGCTGCTTCGGTGAGCTTTAGCTTGATGGTCGCACCGTCCTTAACCTTCTGTTTGCCATCCACAATAGCAGGCATCGCTTTAAAGGGCTTGGCAGTACTTACCTTTTCCACTTTCGGCGTTACGGACTGCGGGTTTTCGATAGCCTGTATCTTATCCAGCATTTTACTCAGCTGCCGCATTTCAGGGTCTGCATGGCTGCTGTTCATGGTGCGCATCATTTTGTGCAGCCGCTTCACGTCTGCGTTGTCATGCTGTTCTTCCGGCGCTGCGGCGGGTTCAGCCGGTTGCGGCTCTTTAATCTGCTGATTGATCTGGGCAAGCTTCGCCTGAATTTTAGCTTCATTGACATCGGCTTCACTGGGCGGAATATCAGGACTGGCAACTGTGGAATCGGGCTTATTTTGAACTTTGTGCAACCCCATAGCCTGCACAAAGCTTTCGCTAACTCCGTCACCTGGGGAGCTGGATGAATCCTTTTGGGCAGCCTGATAGACACCCATCTTGTCTACTGCTTTCTGGTCTTTGAATTGGGCCTGGGGCAAAGTAGTGTTCAGCCCGCTGGCTGTATTAGAATTTTGAGCATAAAAATCCTTCTTACCACCTCCAAGCGCCCAGAATGCCATCGTGAGAAAGGGTAAGATGAGCAAGGGTATTATGACCATAAATTTCCGCTCTTTTAAAAAGGTTTGGGTATGCGCCGGATGACGGTTTACTTTTTTGGTTTCCATGATGAGTTATTTTTGAGTTAAAGAATCAATGATTGGGTTGTTATTTGTTTTGCTGGCCTGTATGCCGGAAGGCCGGCCAAGGAATCCGGCAGCATAGCCACCGGATTTTAGTTTAGGGACGGTATAGCCGGGGTAATACAGGCCAGCCAGTAAAATCCCGGAGAAAAGCATAGCGATAATGAGCAGTATTCCTTTCTTCTGACGAAGGGTAAATTCATTAAACCAGGCGTTGATCTGCCCTGCTATTAAAGACTGCAAGCGCAGAATTTTGCGGGCCATAGCTTGGGCAATGGCATCACGCTCTTCACTTGCTGTTGCCTTGCTGCTGTTGCTGAATAGTTTCATAGTTAGGGGCGTTGAATGGTGGTATCACGGTTAGCTAAGGTTTCCCAATGAAGGATTAGGAAGCCGTGCGGATTGTTGTCAGACCGGCTGACATTGCGCAGGTAACCTTGTGTGACCAGATTGCGGTTAATCGTAGAGGTAGAACGGATAAGTTTTTCGGTGGCAAAGCATTTGAAGTAGTAGGGATATTGATTAATATCCAGTTGTATGCTATCCACACTCACCTGCTGGCTGATGTTGCCGGAAATCAGGTTATTGTAGTAGCTTTTCTCCTTTAAGTCATTATACTGGTTACGGGCACTTTCATCGGCTAAGTATAACGCTTTGCCGATATTGGCTGCAATCACCTTCTCATCCGGGTCCAGCGTGAAGAAATAATGATGAAAGGTACGGATGTGGTCACGGGCTTCCACCGGAACGTTATCCTTCCGGTCGGCGGCGAAGGCTTCCAACGCCTTGCCGTTGGCCAGGATGTAGATGTGCTTACCGGCTGTATCTGCCGCCTGATAGCTCTTGTACAAAGCAAAACAGGAAATAACCACGCATCCGCTGATCAGCAGATAGCTGAACAGTTTGATATGACTGAACGCCGTTTCAATATTTTTGAGATGACTAAACATATAATTGTTTTTTAAGTGAATATTTAGGCTTTCTGCGGTTCTATTTTAGAAGCTTGTCGGCTGTTTCCGGCAGATTGACCGCCCTTATTTTTTGGATTAGACACGGTATCGTCTGAAGGGTCTTTTTGAAAATCGGGTTTTTGATACCGGAAGGTATCCGCTATCATGCCGCCGACAGATCCGGCAGCATTGCCGGCTGACTTGACAGAACTGATCACCAGGCTATTCACCTTCATCACCAAGCCGTTACCACCACCTGCGCTTACAATATAGTTAGCAACGGTGGGTACAGTAAAGTAGCCAATGATGCCGATGATGAGAAATATGAGATAAGCGGTGTCCGTAGAGCTGAAGAAAGTGTCACCAGCGGTCTGCACCTGCGAAATATCCAGCTTGAGCATGTTCTCCTGCACCTTCCCGATAATGGCACCGAAAATATTTGAGACTGGTAGCCAAAGTGGAGAATACACTGAAGCCCGGTCATGAACCACCGTATTCAGCAACGTAATGTCCATGCTTTCGAGCAAGATATGTACCTCTTTGGTGATGCCTGAACGAGGCTTGATCATGTTCATCACGACACCGGCTTTGATGTCGGGAGAACGCCGCCTGGCTTCATGAACCAGTCCTATCGTAGAGCGCACAGCCAGCACATCGAAGAACCCGGCTTTGGTAGGAATTAGAATAAAATCTGATATTTCAAAAAGTGCCGGCAGCTTGCTGGACAGATAAGGCGGGGTATCCACGACAATTAAATCAAAGCTTAAATCTTTGATTTTTTCCAGTTGCTCGATGGTCAGTAAAGTCAGCCCCGGAAGGTCTTCTTTGATGTGGCTCAAGCTACCCTGTAAGTCCGTATCGACTAAGGCAACATTCAGCTGTTCCTGAAAACACAGGGCCAGATTCATGGCGAGTGTACTTTTGCCCACACCTCCTTTTTGGTGGGCAACGGTGATGATTTTTTGCATTTCTTTAATTCTAAATGTTTGTAAATACATAAAGCCGGAATTGCAGATTACTGTAAATACATATATGCAGAATTCTATAATTATCGAAATCCAGTATTCCAGATTTATAGTTTTATATATTTATGTA
>CAXTCH010000065.1:0-11815 GCA_964241945.1 uncultured Mucilaginibacter sp. | reverse complement strand
GAGGTTTCACCAGTGCGCCCACCTGGGCTCGAACCAGGGACCAAAAGATTATGAGTCTTCTACTCTAACCGACTGAGCTATAGGCGCGGTTTTGTAAGCGGTTTTGCTTACAGGCTGCAATTTTACATATTTGCGGTCAAAATACAAAACCTTCATGCAAAATATTAAAAACATCATATTCGATTACGGCAACGTCATCTTCAGCATCAGCTTCGAAAAAGCACAGCGGGCCTGGGCTGAGTTGGGTATCGCGAATGTAGAGCAGTTCTTTGGTCACCTGCAGCAAGACCCGATATTCGACCGGTTCGACCGCGGCCAGATTACGGCTGATGATTTCCGGAACGCGATACGTGAAAAAGCCGGTCGTAAAGATTTAACCGATGAGCAGATTGACAACGCCTGGAACAGTATGCTGACCGGTGTGGCGCCGGGCAATCATGAATTGCTGTTGCAGTTAAAAGGTAAATACCGTACTTTTTTGCTCAGCAACATCAATGCCATCCATTATGATTATATTATGGATTACCTAAAACGCGAGTTTGACTTCACCGGGAATGAGCACTTGTTTGAAAAAATTTACTACTCGCATTTTACGGGAATGCGCAAGCCTGAACCGGCTATTTTTGAGCGGGTACTGCAAGAAAACAACCTTGATCCGGCGGAAACCCTGTTTATCGACGATAGCCCGCAGCATTTGGCAGCTGCCGAAAAATTGGGCATTCAAACTTTTTTGATGAAAGCGCCCGATACCCTGCAAAAATATTTTGAGCGGAACGGGTTATTATAAGTTAGGTGTGCAACTGATTGGGTTAATGACTAAGTTTTTTTATCACTTTCAACTACTAAGGTCATCAACCCAATCAACTGCTTAGTAAAAAGCTATTTTGCCTTCCTGCGCTGCCGTTCTTTGATGATTAAGCCCAGTTCACGGCTCATTTGCCCGGCAATGGCAGTGTTTTCCTGCGCACGGCGAAACAGATAAGGCAGCACGGCTTTCACCGGACCGTAAGGCACATATTTGGCTACATTATAACCTGCATCTGCCAGGTTAAAGCTCAAATTATCACTCATACCCAGCAGCTGCGAAAAATAAACATGCGGATGGTTATGCGGAATCTTTTTTTCGTCCATCAGGTCGGCTAACAAGCGGCAGCTTTGCTCATTGTGGGTGCCGGCCACCACTGCAATCTGGTTGATATGCGCTATGCAAAAGCGCAGTGCCTGGTTGTAATCATCGTCTGTGGTCTGCTTGTCGGCCTGTATAGGCGATAGGTACCCTCCGTCGCCGGCACGTTTACGCTCTTTTTCCATATAAGCGCCACGTACCAATTTAGCGCCCAGCATAAAGCCGCCTTTTGCCGCAATCTGGTAATCCTTTTTCAAAAGCTCAAGGCGGTCATGGCGGTATATCTGGTAGGTATTGTAAATAATCACTTTGTATTGATTATACCGGCGCATCATTTCTAACGCCAGCCGATCAATGGTTTGCTGTATCCAGCTTTCTTCCGCATCAATCATCACCGGTACGCCTACGGTATAGGCTTTCTGGCAAATGGCTTCTACCCTTTCCTGCACTTTTTTCCACTCTCCTTCTTCATCGGCGGTGAGCAGGGTACCTGCGTCCAGCTTTTCCAGCAGTCCGAACCGGGCTACACCGGTAACTTTAAAAACCGTAATGGGTATGGCCGGGTCGCCGGTGGCGCGGTTAATGGTGCGGATAATCTCATCGCGCGTAAAATCAAATACCGATTCTTCTTCTTCACCCTCTACCGAGTAATCCAGAATAGTACCTACGCCGCTGCCATGCAGGTTTTGAATGGTGGCGTCGCACTCGGCAATGGTTTCTCCGCCGCAAAATTGCTTAAAAATGGTGGCCTTAATCAGGCCTTTGATAGGCAGACCTATCTTCATGGCAAAGGTGGTAACCGGCGGACCGGCCTTTACCAACAAATTATTATTGATTGCCGTAAAAAGCCAGTAGGCACGCTGCAGGTCAGCATTTGAAGTATGGCGAAATGCGATTTCAGTATTGTCGAACGATAGTTGGAATGAGGGCTTTGCTGGCGCCGCATTATCAGGTTTTAACATGAGACAAAATTAGAAAATGATAGCCAGATAACTCATTATTCTGTGAATAGTTTATTTTTGCTGCGCATGATTGAATTTACACTCGAAGGCGAATACATTCCGTTGATACAACTGCTTAAAGCAACCAACCTGGTGCAAACCGGCGGCGAAGCACAACTGGTGGTTACCGAAGGAAAAGTAAAAGTTAATGGTGAGGCTGACTACCGTAAACGCCTGAAAGTTAAAGCCGGCGATATCGTAACCTTTGCCGGTCAAAAAATCAAAGTGATTTAACAATGGACATAATTCAGAGTACCGATTACCCGGTATTTTTTAAAAATACTTTACAGCATTTAGCTGATTTTATTGAGCACGGTCATTACTCCAAAATATTTGTGCTTACCGACGAGCTAACCACCCGGCACTGCCTGCCGGTATTACAGCCGGTTTTGGATCGGCTGGTAAATTACGACCTTATTGAAATTGCCTCGGGCGAGGAAAATAAGAACATCGATTTTTGCATTGGTATATGGAAAATGCTGGTGGATTTCGGTGCCGACCGCCATGCCTTGCTGGTTAATGTAGGCGGTGGCGTGATTACCGATATGGGCGGCTTTGCGGCTTCAACTTACAAGCGCGGGATAGATTTTGTGCAGGTACCCACTACCCTGCTGTCGCAGGTAGACGCGTCGGTAGGCGGCAAAACCGGTATAGACCTGGACCATATTAAAAACATCGTGGGCACCTTTACCTCGCCCAAAGCAGTATTTGTGGCGCACGAGTTTCTGGAAACTCTTCCTAAGCGCCAGGTACTGTCCGGTATGGCCGAAATGCTGAAACACGGCCTCATAGCCGATGCCGGTTACTGGCACGAACTGATAGCGCAGGGCGCCAAACTTCCGGATCAAGAACTGATTGCACAGTCGGTGGCCATTAAAAACCGTATTGTGACGGATGACCCGCATGAGCGTGGTTTCCGCAAGGCGCTCAACTTCGGGCATACCATCGGTCATGCGGTAGAAACTTACTCTTTGGAGAACGGCGTTACGCATCTCACCCATGGCGAGGCCATTGCCATTGGAATGATTTGCGAGGCTTGGCTGTCTCACAAAAAATCAAGCCTGAGTGATGCAGAATTGCAGGAAATTGTAAACGTAATCGGCAAATGGTACCCCAAATATTACCTGGATGAATCCTGCCATTCTGTGCTGCACCAATTGATGCGGAAGGACAAAAAAAACAAGGGCACCGAAATCAACTGTACCCTGCTTACCCGCATCGGCGATTGCACCATTGACCATATCTGCACAGAGGAAGAGCTTTGCGATAGTTTGAAATACTATTCATCCCTGTAAACCCGCCTATTGCAGAAAATGAAGCGGATTTTTTTCTCAAGGTAACGATGAATGGCTATGCGTAATTGGTAATTGTACCCTGATATATCCTTCAGCAATTACTGCTGTTGCTCAATCTGCCAATGCTCATGGTATACTTTGGCTAATCCCGGCTTGGGGTGTTTAACCAAAAACAGTACGGTTCCGTATTCCCTTGCCAGTGGATTGGTGATGCTGTCTGCCCTTACCTGTGCTTCAGACAGCGGTATCAAATCGCTGATGTCGGCATCATCACTCACATAAATGATATTGCTGGCCGTTAATTCGGCAGGCGCCCACAGGGCAAAGCTGCTGTTCAGACTGGTTACATCAGGAATTTGATATTGCTTGTGGAAATGATGAATGGCGGCCGCCTCGCCGTAATTATCGGTAAAAATGACGGTCGTAGCCTGTTCACTGACGGGCAGGCGGTGATAAATAACGGCTACCTTTTGCGTCATTTCCTCCCAACTCAGCATATCGGCATAGTCCTGCGTGGTTTTATGCGTTTTTCCGTCTTCCCAGCGGGTAACAAAACTTAAAAAAGGCAGGTGCTGTTGTGTAAAGCCAAATAGCCAGATGGCAGCAGATAGCGGCAGTATGGGCAAAACCATCGGCAGCAAAACTACGCCGGGCAGCAACAGCACAATTGTCACCGCCACGCGCACTCCCGGCAGCCTGAAACTGATCATTCGCTCCAACGTGTAACCACCAGCGGCAAACAGCATGGGGTAGGCGCCAAACAGGTAATAACTTTTACCATGCATCAATAATAAAAATGCAAACACCAGCAGATAAGCTGCTGCCAGAAACCGGTAAGGCCGTAAGCGGCGGTACAGCAGCAGGGCCGCAAAGCCGGTGAGCCATACCACCGTGAGCAAGGCATGCACTAAAAACTGCTGAACTATAAAATCGGCAGGTTTAAGATAATCCAGCTGCTGCTTTTCCAGTTTGTGCATGTGGGTGATAAACGGCCAGTGGTGCTGGTACTGCCAGATAATATTGGGTAAAAAAATAAGTGTAGTAATAAGCAAAGCAATAGCCAGTGCTTTGTTGAGTATGAGTTTACGCTGCGGGGTGAGCAGCATCCCGATAAGTAGGGCAAACGCAAAAAAGGCCATGGAATATTTGGTTAACATTCCTATTCCGACAGCGGCGCCAAGTACATACAGATATGCTGCCCTTTGTGTGTTAACATACTTAACAATCAGCCAGGCCGACAATACCCACCACAGCTGATCAAACACCACAGGCTGAAATAAGTAATCGCTGCCTGCAAATACGGGCGAGATAATCATACCTATGCAAGCCAGCATAATGGCAAAACGCCGGCCCCGGAATTCGATTACCAGCAGCCCGGTAAACCACACCAGCAAACCCGCGGCCACTGTAGTAAATATGCGGGCGGCTATCACCGAACTGCCAAAAACGTGCAGAGTAATATAAGCCAGCAGTCCAATAAAGGGAGGCACTTCCTTAAAGCCCCAATCCAGGTGATCTCCCAGCGCCAGGTGCAGCAGCTCATCACGATGAAAGCCATAGTGCGGAGCAGCCAGTAAATTAAGCAGCACCTTAAACGCCACAAACAGCAATATAAATACTTGGTTGGGTTTTACCGGATACTTGTAAGCAGGCTGCATGATAGAGGTTTTGCTAAAATTAGCAAAAACCTTTTTAAGCGGCCAACAATCGGTTAATTATTCAGCGTCAGGCGGTAATGCGGCGCAGATGCCGGTTGGCGGCGAAGGTATAAATCTTATCAAACAGCTTGTCGGCCTGGAAAGGTTTCAGCACACAGTCGTCAAAGCCCATGGCAATAAGCCGGTTGTACATTTCGGTATCCATCAGAGCAGCCGAAAATGCCAACACCGGGATATGCGGATACAATTGTTTGATATGTTTAATGGCGGTAAAGCCATCCATTTCCGGCATTTCTAAATCCAGCAGAATGATATCGTAATTTGAACATTGCTCCAGCTGTTGCAAGGCTTTTACACCATTGCAAGCCCCGGTTACTTTGCATTTCCACTTCGCCAGCGTTTTGGTAGCAATGGTCATGTTAATGGCGTTGTCCTCCGCTATCAGTACACTGAATCCTTCGAGACTTCGCTCACTTGACCGCCGAACAGGCAGCACTGCTACCTGCTCGGGCACCTTATCAAACCACACACTGAAAGTAAACGTACTTCCCTCCCCCTTGGTGCTTTCCAGTTCAAGCTTACTTTGCATCATGCCCAGCAGCATATTACATATGCTCATTCCCAACCCGGTGCCGCTGTACTTGCGCGTACTTTCATTATAACACTGCCAAAAGCGTTCAAATACTCTGGCGCAATCTTCAGGGCTCAGCCCTATCCCGGTATCTTTTACCGCAAATTTTATATGTATGGTGGTGTCCGTGTCTTCCAGCAGTTGCGCCCCGAGGGTTACATGGCCATAATCTGTAAACTTAAAAGCGTTAGAGATTAAATTGTTTAATATCTGTATCAGCCGCATGTCGTCGGCATAAATATCCAGGTCGAGCCGCTTATCAATATCACTGATCAGGCATATCCCCTTTTTATTGAACTGGTTCCGAAATGGCGACAGCGCTTTTTCCAGCAGCTTGCCAATGTTAATCGGTTCGTTATGCAATTCAACCCTGCCGGCTTCAATCTTGTTAAAATCTAAAATATTGTTCACCAGTTCCAGCATGTGCTTGGAACAATAGCTCACAATGTCCAGATACTCTTCCTGATCGGGCAATATCACTTCGCCTTTCAGAAGTTGACTGGCGCCAATAATACCATTGAGCGGTGTCCTCAGTTCGTGCCCCATGTTCGACAAAAACTTGATGCGCGCTGCCATGGCATCTTCGGCTTTATCTTTTTGCTCCATCAGCGCCCGGGCATGCTGCTTATCATAATACACCGTCATGTAAATAAACATGAGGATGAGTTCCAGGGTCATTACGCCGTTTACGCAAAACTTAAACTGGCATACCTGCGGCGGTATGTGCTGCCAGTAACCATCGTTATTGCAGCAAAACACGCATAATAAAAAATAAATCGCCGTGAGGGAAAGGTAATACGCCAGTGACCTGTTGTACGCCTTATTGTTCTTCAGCACCTGCGGTATGGCTACCAGCATGGCAATATAATACAAGTAACAGCCCGCCTTTGATCCTTCAGCCAGGCACAGCAGCAATAACAGCGCGCCTAACAGTACGATGGCTAACCCGCGATGATCTTTTTCGGTAATGCGGGTAAGTTTCAGCAACACGCCAATCACCAGCATCATACCGCTTAATACAAAAATAGTAAAGTACGTATGCCAGTAAATGTTTAAACACAACTCGGCCAGGCAATTCACCAGAATGATGAAACCAAACTGGTATTTCCTCCTCGACAGCTTACTGATATCATTATCATCAGCGGGCTTGCTCAACATCTTGCTCACTACACCGGCTCTCATCTCGCTCCACATCACCGACTGATAAGGTTTTTGTATTCGGGTTTCATGTGTTTATACGGTATAGTTGTAAAAAAGATACCTTATATGTCAGGAAATGAACAAAAAAATGTACAAATCGAACAAAAATTGTATACTTAATTAGTCAATTTAATTATTTAAACGGTAAGCAAATCCAACCCATCACCGGGTTAATTTGTATACCATTTGTATTAAGTTCAGCTTCAACCTATCGTCAATAAAATAGCGCCGCGAAGTTGTTGTACATTAAAATGACACGGTGCGACCCGGGTTACGCTATCTTTGTAACTCAAATTCCTGTACATCATGACACATACCTATCATATCAGCGGCATGACCTGTGCCGGCTGTCAATATAAAGTAGAAAATTTGCTGAGCAAGGTAAATGGTGTTGAACGTGCCGAAGTGGACCTGGAACGCGGTGAAGCTACCGTTACCATGAAGCAGCATATCGCTACGGCCATCCTTCAGCAGGCGCTGCAGGGCTATCCGAAATACGAATTGAATGATGCGGCAGTAGCACCGGTTGAAACGCTGACCGGTGAAACCAATTCGGTTATGCAAACCTACCGCCCTATCTTTTTAATTTTTGCTTACATCTTAACCATATCCCTGCTGGTGGGCACCACCGTTTTAGGTTTCGACTGGATGCTGGCGATGCGCGTTTTCATGGCGGGTTTTTTCCTGACCTTTTCGTTTTTTAAAATGGTAAACCTGGATGGCTTTGCCGATAGTTATGCCATGTATGATGTAATTGCACGGCGTTTTAAAGGCTGGGGTTATTTGTACGCGCTTATAGAATTGGCCTTGGGCATTGCCTACACGATGGATTTTAACCCGATAATTACCAATGCCGTTACTTTAGTAGTGATGCTGGTGAGCATCATCGGCGTGATGCAAACGGTGCTGAGTAAGAGAGAAATTCGCTGCGCCTGCCTGGGAGCAGTATTTAACCTGCCCATGAGCACGGTTACCATTATTGAAGACGGCCTGATGATTTGCATGAGCGCCCTTATGTTGTTTACTTTATTGTAAGGCTGCATCACTGATGCAACTGAAAAAAATACAGTATAACCGGGTATTGTCGTAACGGGTTGACCACCGGACAGGCTTGCCGTTACTAACATGAAGAGAATAGTTCTTTGTTTCCTCCTAACAGCCGCCCGGCTATGCGCATTGTCACAGCCGCATTTGGCAGCTGGGGCTGATTTGTCCTAATATTCCTACCTTTTATATGGTGATGTATTTCCGGCGGTTAAACCTTATGGCATCATTAAGGCTACCGGCTTTTTTGTGGCCTATCACCGCAAAATTTACCTGGTGACGGCTAACCATGTGCTTACCGGCTGGAACGGACACCGGCAGCAGGCTTATTTTCCTAAAACCTGGTACGTGCGGTTGTACAAAGCGGATGCAAAGCATTATCAGTTTTTTCCGCTGGATGCAAAAAACCTCCGCATTATAAATTACACGGCTTCGTACACTCAGGTTCCGGACCTGTGCCTGTATGAAATGAAACTGCCCGCCGGGTACACGATAAACACCATAAATGATCTTTTGAAACCTGTTCAGCACATTGAGCTGAGCAGCGTGCTGACTACTTACGGCTACCCACCGCATTACTTACCCTCGAAAGCCGCTTCGCTGGCATTGAAACCTGTCAGATCGCTGATTACGATACTGACAGATATCTCCCCTGATTATCGATTACAGCTTACCACGGGAGAGACAGACGCTGTAAACTACCGGACGGAATACCCGAGGTATGAATCCGTCGGGCCCGGCTATTCAGGCAGCCCGGTATTTTATACCAATGGAAATCAAATTATTTTTGCAGGGGTGGTAACTTCCGGTAACTCCAACCTTACTTATGTAGTTAAACCGCATTGGTTAACCGGTTTGCTTCAAAAGTTAAGATAAATTAAGTATAACAGCTTAAGAAAGTTTTACTGTTTTGTTTCTCAGCCAATGGTCGGCCAGCACCAGGGCAGCCATTGCTTCTACAATAGGCACGGCACGGGGCACCACGCAAGGGTCATGACGGCCTTTGCCTTGTATGTTTGCGGCATTGCCTTCGGCATCGATGGTTGCCTGGTTGGTCATGATGGTGGCTACCGGTTTAAAGGCAACCTTAAAATCGATAGGCATACCGTTACTGATGCCGCCCTGTATTCCGCCCGAAAAGTTGGTAACCGTTTTTACGCTGCCTGCGGCATCTTTTACAAATACATCATTATGCTCGGAGCCCATCATTTCACTGCCACTAAAACCCGAGCCATATTCAAAGCCGTGAACCGCATTGATGCTCAGCATGGCTTTACCTAAATCAGCGTGTAATTTATCAAACACCGGCTCGCCCAGCCCCACCGGAACCCCGGTAACAAAGCAGCTGATTTTACCGCCTATGGTATCACCCTGCTTGCGCACGCCGTCAATACAGGCAATCATTTCCTCAGCAGTAGCCGGATCGGCACAGCGAACAATGTTATTTTCCCGAATTTCGATAAAGGCAGCGGCATTAGTATAATCTACGTTGGGCGCGTCAATTTTACCTACGCTGCTTACATGCGCCAGCACCTCAATGCCTTGCTGCTTTAACAACAATTTGGCTACAGCCCCTGCGGCTACCCGTGCAGCCGTTTCACGGGCCGACGAACGGCCACCGCCCCGGTGATCGCGCAGGCCATATTTGGTTTGGTAAGTATAGTCGGCATGCGAGGGGCGGAACACGTCCTGATTATGGCTGTAATCTTTTGAGCGCTGATCTTCATTGGGTATCAGCATGGCAATAGGCGTACCGGTGGATTTACCCTCAAACATACCTGATAAAACCTGTACGGTATCGCTTTCCTTGCGCTGCGTGGTAATTTTGGATTGCCCCGGACGACGGCGGTCCAGCTCGGTTTGTATATAATCGAGGTCAATAATTAAGCCCGCCGGGCAACCATCGATAATAACGCCGATAGCCGCACCATGCGATTCGCCAAAGGTGGTAATACAAAATAACTGCCCGAAAGAGTTGCCTGCCATGTGCTCGGATTTAAACGTGAAAACTTTATACGGGCAAAGATGTAAATTTTTACCGAAACCCTCTACCTCCGGTGCCGGCGGCGCTTCTTACTGCTTTCCTGGTGCCGTGACGATGACGAGCGGTGACGCTCCTCTGTTTTGTGGTGACGGCTATCCTGACGGCGCTCGCGGCGGGTTTCGTGCCGGCTTTCATGATGCGAGTGGCGCGAGATATGCTTTTCCGTGGTCTGCTGTGCAGGCGCTTCCGCTTTTGGCGTAGCAGTTTCAGAGGATGTTTTACCGGAGGCAGCGGTGGTCACCGTACTATCTGTGCTGATTTGCTGCGCTGAAAAACTGTTGCTGTGGAAGCTGTATTGCAATGTACGCTTTTCGCCGGTAGGTTTGGCGTTGGCGTTATCACCATCGTAAATGGTGTAGGTGCGGATGAGTTTATTATCCTTTACCTCAAAATTGTCGCCACCATGGTAACCTCTTTTTTGCTTCGAAGTCAGTTTCGGAAAATCCAGTTTACGGGCGTTATCGTCGTTATACTCGTAAACCTCAATCTTATCGTACCCGGTTGAATCGGCGGTTTGAGACTGGACAAAAATTTCGGGGTTGCCGTCGGTATCTAAATCTGTATTAAAGGCGTCCACCAGCTTTCCGTCTACATCGCCGGTAGTAGTGGTATATTTTTTACCGGTCGAGTCCGAGCGCAGAATCATGTAAGCGGCAGACCCGGCAGGCCCCCTGCCCCAGCTAAATACATCAAAATCAAGCCCCGGCGCTACCTCAATGAACTTATGATAACGGAACGGCGCCTGCAATACCGGTTTAGCGGGAGCGGCAGGAACGGCTGTTTGCTTGTTTTCGTTATTGTGGCAAGCAGCCATTATGCAGCAACCGGCCACTATGTACCCATATTTCAAAGCATTCATTATTCAGGGTTTAAATTAATTGCTTAATAAAACAAATCGGCGGCAGATACTTCTCCTTTCGGCTTACCCGGCATGGTCATGTACAGGTGTAATATGCCCGAAAAACCGCCGGCATCAAAGTACTTGATGGTAATTCGATGAAAGCCTTTCTGCAGCATGGCTTCGCCGCCCTGCTCAAACAGATTGTGCCGCCCGTCGTTATTCACTACCTGCTGGTCATCAATCAACACTACCGAACCATCGTCTGATTGTGTGGAGAACAAATATTTACCATCGGCATCCACTCGTATAAATCCGTTGTAAATGATACCAAAGGGCTGCCTGTTTTTCCGGAAATCAGACATGTTAAAGCTTTTTACTATTCCGGTATCGGTTATTGCAGCCGCAGCCAACTGGTTGACAGAAGCAAATTTACCGTTGTACAGCTGAAATTTCAAGCCCTGCTGGTTTGCCGTATAATTCACCGGCGGCAGCGGCGGCGTGTTATATACCCGTACTTTGGTAACGGTGCTTTGGTGCCCTGCCGGGGTAACCACCATAGCCTGCAGCTCGCGGTACTGGCCCGATGGTACAGTTAAAGTGAAGGGAAAGCCATATACCAAATCCGTTTCGCGGGTGGTGTAGCCATCAATTGTATAATAAATTTTTGCGCCTTCTACCGAGGATTTCAGGTTTATGTTAAATGCCGGTGCAATGGTGGTCGTATCTTTTAAACCGATTACCTGCGGCACCCGGTAATCAAAGCCGTTCATGTCCAGCCAGCGCAGGTGGTGCGGCAGGCGTACATCGGCAAAGTCGGTATAGCTTTTATTGGCCAGGGGTGTCCAGGCTACCTCTGAAAGGGCCAGCATGCGGGGCAGCAGCATATACTCTACCTTACTTTCGGTGGCAATGTACTCGGTCCACAAATTGGCCTGCACGCCAACGATGTATTTCTGCTGGTCGGGCGTAACCGCC